>JAVJQK010000065.1 GCA_040218145.1 Sandaracinaceae bacterium
AATCAAGCGCTTCGCGCTTGCTCCGGCCCTAGCAATTCTACTCAGGGGCTTTTCGCAAAAGCCCCTCGCTGCGGCGGCAAAGCCGCCTTCGCTTCACCCGAAAACGACGCGCCTGCGGCGCTTCTAGCCCCAAATACAGGCACATCGTGGAACCAGGCGCTGGATTTGGGGCTAGGGTCAAAAATATGGCACCTCTACCGTTCGGAGTGTCCGTAGAATCCACGGAGGCGGGAGGCCCCATCCGATGTCGAAAATCCTGATCGTCGAAGACGAAGAGACGCTGAGGCGCAGCCTCGCGCGGCACCTTCGCCGGCGCGGGGAAGAGATCCTCGAGGCTGGTACGTGCCAGGAGGCGCGCGAGGTGCTCGAGCGAGAGCCCGACGTCGACGTCGTGCTGACCGACGTCATGCTCCCCGACGGGCAGGGCTTCACCGTGGTCGACCACGTCCACGCGAGCCGCGCCGCGGTGATCGTCATGACCGGCCAGGCGGTGCTGGACCACGCGATCACGGCGCTCCGGCACGGCGCCGACGACTTCCTGACCAAGCCCTTCTCGCTCGAGGCCCTCGACCACTCGCTCGAGCGCGTCCAGAGCGCCCGCTCGCTCGGGATGGCGCCGCCGGCCAGCGAGACCGATCTGGCCGCCTGGCGCACCGAGCACTGCCCGGAGATCATCGGCGAGGACGCGACCCTCATGCGGGTCTTCGACATCGTCCGGCGCGTGGCCGACACCGACTGCTCGGTGCTCATCACCGGCGAGACCGGCACGGGCAAGGAGCTGATCGCCCAGGCCATCCACCGCGCGAGCGGGCGCCGCAAGGGCGCGTTCGTGCCGATGAACTGCGCGGCGATCCCCGAGAACCTCATGGAGAGCGAGCTCTTCGGCCACGCCAAGGGAGCCTTCACGGGCGCCACCAACGCGCACAAGGGCCGCTTCCAGGTCGCGGACGGGGGCACGCTCCTGCTCGACGAGATCGGCGAGATGGACCTGTCCCTCCAGGCGAAGCTCCTCCGGGTGCTGCAGGAGGGGGAGATCCGACCGGTCGGTGAGTCGAAGAGCCACAAGGTCGACGTGCGCGTGGTCGCCGCGACTCACCGCGACGTCGAGGAGATGGCCGAGACGGGTCGCTTCCGCGAGGACCTGCTCTACCGGCTCGACGTCATCCGGATCGAGCTCCCGTCGCTGCGCCAGCGGCCCGGCGACATCCCCCACCTCGTCGGCCACTTCATCAGCGAGGCCGCCCGTCGCCGGAACCGGAACATCACCCGCATCGAGGACGCCGCGCTCGCGGCCCTGCAGGGCTTCGACTGGCCGGGCAACGTGCGGCAACTTCGCCACACCGTGGAGCGCATGGTCGTGCTCGCGCAGGGCGAGACCCTGACCCTCGACGACGTGCCGGCCCGGATCCGCGAGGCGAGCGGGGCGACGGCGGGCGGCGGGGGCGGCTCCCCCATCCTGCCCGAGGCGGGGCTCGATCTGCGCGACGCGGTCGAGCAGTTCGAGAACGCGCTCATCGTCCAGGCGCTGGAGCGGACCGGCTGGAACAAGAACCAGGCGGCGTCGATCCTCCAGATGAACCGGACCACTCTGGTCGAGAAGCTGAAGAAGAAGGGCATCTCCAAAAGCCACGTGGCGGCCTGACGGATCCGTCGGGCCGCCGAGCCGCGAGAGGGCGCGTGAGCCGAGAGGCCGCGCGCCCTTCGCACGTCCGTCGTGGGGGGCCAGCGAGAGCCCCGCTGTGCGACATGTCGGTTGTGGAGAGCACGCCTGGACATAAGAGCCTCACCGAGCGGTGTCGGATCAGAAGGACGAATCGCGGGGTGACGAAGACGAGCCTCCGCTGACGGTGGCAGGAGTGGGCGCGTCCGCGGGCGGGCTGCAGGCCCTGCAGGAGCTGCTCGCCGGCCTCCCCAACCGCCTGCCGGCCGCGCTGGTGGTCGTGCAGCACCTCTCGCCGGACTTCGAGTCCAAGATGGACGAGCTGCTGGCGGCGCACACCGACTGGCGCATCCAGGTGGCCGAGCACGAGCAGCCGCTCGAGCGGGGCGTGATCTACCTGATGCCCCCGAAGGTGGAGATGATCGTCTCCGCGGGGCGCCTCCTGCTCAAGGATCGCGAGCCCGACCCCGGCGTCTGGCTTCCCATCGACACCTTCCTGCGCTCGCTGGCCGAAGACGTGGGCCCGCGCGCCTGCGCGGTGATCCTCTCCGGGACGGGGAGCGACGGCAGCCGCGGCTGCACGGCGGTCCACCAGGCGGGCGGGCTCGTGGTCTCGCAGGACCCAGCGTCCGCGCGGTTCGACGGCATGCCGATGAGCGCCATCGACACCGGGCACGTCGACCTCGTGCTCGGCCCGGCCCAGATCGGCGAGGCGATCGCCCGCTACAGCGAGCGCGTCTCCCGCGACGAGCGCCCCTTCCTCGTGGAAGAGCAGCACGAGGGGCTCGAGGGGATCTTCGAGATCCTGGCCAAGGACACCGGGGTCGACTTCGGCGCGTACAAGTCCAGCACGATCGGCCGGCGCCTCGATCGCCGCCTCCTGATGACGGGCGCGCGCGACCTCGACGAGTACCTCGACAAGCTCCGCGAGAGCCCCGTCGAGCGAGAGGCCCTCTACCGGGACCTGCTCATCGGCGTCACGAGCTTCTTCCGGGACGCGGACGCGTTCGCCAAGCTCGAGAAGAACGTCCTGCCGGAGCTCATCGAGAACCTCGACGAGGGCCAGCCGCTGCGCGTGTGGTCCGCGGCCTGCGCGACGGGCGAGGAGGCCTACTCCATCGCGGTCGCGGTGCACGAGGCCTTCCGCCAGGCGAACCGCAAGCCGCGGCTGCGCCTCTTCGCGACCGACGTGCATAGAGGCTCGCTCGAGGTCGCGTCGAGCGGCGTCTACGGCGAGGAGGCGCTCGCGGACATGAGCAAGGAGCGCCGCGACCGCTACTTCGCACGCGAGGGGGAGCGGTTCCGGGTGCGGGACGAGGTGCGCAACCAGATCGTCTTCGCGTACCACAACGTCCTGCGCGACGCGCCGTTCACACGGCTCGACCTCGTCATCTGCCGCAACCTGCTCATCTACTTCCGGCCGCAGGCCCAGCGGAAAGCCCTCGCGCTCTTCCACTTCGGGCTGAAGAGCCAGGGCATCCTGATGCTCGGTCCGAGCGAGAGCCCCGGCAGCCTCGCCGAGGAGCTGACCCCGGTGCACCGCCGCTGGAAGCTCTATCGCAAGCGCCGCGAGGTCCGCCTCCCGCCGGAGCTGCGCTCGCTCACCCGGGCGCGCCGCAAGCCCGAGCCCCTGCGCAGCAGCCCGGACGACCTGCTCGAGCGCTCGCGGCGGGTGCTTCTGGAGCGCTACGCGCCGGCCAGCCTGATCGTCTCGGGCGACCACACCCTGCTGCGGAGCGAGGGCGGAGCGAGCCGCTACCTGACCCATCGAGAGGGCGCCGCGTCGCTCCAGATCCTCGACATGGTCGACGGCGAGCTGAAGTACGCGCTGGCCAGCTCCCTGAAGCGGGCGCGGGAGCATGGCCCCGGCAAGCCGGTCCGCTTCGAGGCGGTGCCGCACCGCAGCGCCGATCAGGAGCAGATGCTCGCGATCACCGCGGAGCTGCTCGACGGCGAGGTCGAGGCGTTCCTGGTCACCTTCGAAGAGCGCGCGCCGGCGGAGCCGGTCGTGATGGACGCGGACGAGCAGCCGCGCGATGGCCTGGCGCGAGAGCGAGTGGAGTCGCTGGAGCTCGAGCTCCGCTACGCGAAGGAGAACCTCCAGGCGACCGTGGAGGAGATGGAGGCGTCCAACGAGGAGCTCCAGGCCACCAACGAAGAGCTGATCGCCTCCAACGAGGAGCTCCACAGCGCGAACGAGGAGCTGCAGTCGGTCAACGAGGAGCTCTACACGGTCAACGCGGAGCACCAGCAGAAGATCTCGGAGCTGCAGCAGCTGACCAACGACGTCGAGCACCTGCTGGAGGCGACGGAGGTCCACACGGTCTTCCTCGACAGCGAGCTCCGCATCCGGAAGTTCACGCCGAAGATGGCGGAGACCTTCCACCTGATCGACCGCGACCTCGGCCGGCCGATCGAGTCCTTCTCCCACCGCCTCGACCACCCCGACCTGGGCCGCGATCTGTACGCGGCGCGCGACGAGGGTCGTCGCATCGAGCGCGAGGTCGAGGACGGGGACGGGCACTGCTATCTGATGCGGGTCCTGCCCTATCAGCCGCGCGAGAAGGTCGAGGGCGTGGTGCTCACGCTGATCGACATCTCCGCCGTGCGCCGCACCGAAGCGCGGCTCGAGCTGCGCGAGATGGAGCTCGAGGCCATCCTCGAGCACAGCCCGTTCGCGATCACCGCGCGGGACCCGTCGGGGCGCTTGCGCATGGCGAGCCGCGAGGCGCGTCGGCTGTTCGGGATCGAGGAGAGCGACGTCCCGACCCGGCTCGAGCGGACCGATCGCCAGGTGCTCGAGAGCGGCGAGCCAGCCGTGATCGAAGAGGCATGCGACGTGGACGGCGCCTCGCGCACGTTCCTCACCTCCAAGTTCGCGCTCCCGGGCCCCGAGGGCGCGAACGTGGGCGTCGCGAGCATCAGCCTCGACATCACCGACCGCAAGTTCGTCGAGGAGCAGCAGCGCCGCGCGGTCGAGCAGCGTGACCGCTTCCTGGCCATGCTCTCGCACGAGCTGCGCAACCCGCTCGCCGCGATCGCCAACGCGGCGCACGTGGTCGAGCGCTCCGACGAGGCCGACTTCGGACGCGCCATCGGGGTCATGAAGCGCCAGACGCAGCACGTGCGCGATCTGCTCGAGGATCTCCTCGACGTCAGCCGCCTGACGATGGATCGGCTGGAGATGCGCAAGAAGCCGGTCTCGCTGCAGACCGTGGTCGAGCGCAGCCTCGAGGCGGTGATGGGCGCCGCGCGCTCACGCGGCGTGAAGCTCCAGGGCCCCGAGCGGGTGCCCGAGCTGCGGCTCTTGGCCGACCCCTCGCGCCTCCAGCAGATGCTGACCAACGTCCTGATGAACGGCGTGAAGTTCACCGACCGCGGCCGCGCGGTGAGACTGAGCGTGGAGGTCGAGGGCGGGCGCGCCCGCGTGCGCATCCGGGACGAAGGCGTCGGCATGGCGCCCGAGGAGGCGGCCCGGATCTTCGAGCTGTTCTACCAGCGCGAGCAGGACATCGATCGCTCGATGGGCGGGCTCGGCGTGGGCCTCAGCCTCGCGCGGAAGATCGCGGAGGCGCACGACGGCAGCATCCGCGCGTCGAGCGAGGGCCGCGACAAGGGCACCGAGGTGGAGATCGAGCTGCCGCTGCCGGCGCACGCGCCCGACGCGGACGAGGACGACGAGCCGAGCGGGATCCGTGACGCCGCCTCGCTGAAGGTGGTCGTGGTGGAGGATCAGGACGACAACCGCGAGATGCTCGAGATGCTCGTCCAGATGCGAGGCCACCAGACGGTCTCGGTGGCGGACGGGGAGAGCGCGATCGACGCGATCGTGGACGCGAACCCCGACCTCGCCCTGGTCGACATCGGCCTGCCGGGCATCGATGGCTACGAGGTGGCGCGCCGGGTCCGAGGGCGAGAGAACGGCTCCGCGCACTTCCTCGTCGCGCTCACCGGCTACGGGCGGGCGGAGGACAAGGACAAGGCGGAGGCCGCGGGCTTCGACCGGCACCTGGTCAAGCCGATGTCGAAGAAGGAGCTGACCCGCCTGCTGAGGGAGGCTCAGCTCCGCCGCGACCGCGGCGCCTGATCGACGCGGCCAGGCGTACTACGATCGGCGCGTGCGAACGCAGCTGACCTTCACCGCCCTCTGTCTCCTCGTCGCCTGCGACGCCCCCGCCGCCACCGACGCGGGCGCCTCGCCCGACGCGCACTTCGCGGTGACGCCTCGCGCGGACGGCGATCGGAGCCCGGCCAGCGCGGCCTGCGACGTGGTGGATCCCGGGCGCTGCCTGCTGCCGTGGCCCTCCAACACCTTCACGGTGCGCGACGAGGGGACGGCCACCGGGCTGCGCCTCGCGGTCGGCGCGGAGTCGCTCAACCCCCGCGACGACGCGAGCTCGCTCGCCCACGCGGACGGCTTCTCGCGGGTCAGCCCGCTGCTCGCGCTCTTCGAGCGCCCGCTCGACGAGGCGACCCTCGAGGCCGGCGTCCACCTCCACCTCGCGCAGCACGACCACCCGGACCGAGGCGCGGAGGTGCCGCTCCGGATCGAGGTGCTGACGATCGCGTCCGGCGAGACGCTCGTGCTGGCCGATCCGCGCCAGGTGCTGGAGGCGAACGCCGACTACGTGGTGGTGATCACCGACGCGCTGCGCGCCGCGGACGGCGAGCCGCTCGAGGCCCCCGCGGGGACGCGCGCCGCGCTCGGCCTGACCCCGCCCCGCTCCGCCGAGGAGGCCGCGGCCGCGGGCTACCACGCGCCGACCCGCCGCCTGCTCGAGACGCTCGGCGTAGACGCGGCCGGCGTGCTCCGCGCCTGGGACTTCACCACCCGGAGCGCGGGCGACCCCCGGGCGCCGCTCGAGCACATGCGGCGCGCTGCGATCGAGGCCGTCGACGACGGGCGGGCCACGGTCGAGATCGATCGCGTGGAGATCCCCGACGACCCGGCCATCGCGCTCGTCGCGTACGGAGACCTCGTGGGCCTGCCCACATTCCTCGACGAGGCGCACGCGATCGTGCGCGACGCGGCGGGCACGCCCGTGGAGCTCGGCCGGACCGCGGCGCCCTTCCGCGTGCTCATCCCGGCCGGCGACGGCGACTACCCCTACGTGATGTACGGCCACGGCACGGGCGGCAACGAGCGGGACGGGGCCTTCGACGCGGAGCTCGGCGCCGAGGGCCTGGCGAAGGTCGGCGTGCGCCTCTACGGCTGGACCGACGACGAGGTGATCCTCACCTTCACCAGCTTGCAGCGCGCCTTCGCGGGCAGCCTGGGCGCGGCCTCGTACCTGGTGGAGGCGCTCGCCCACGCGGCGGCGATCGACGCGGCCATGGCGGGCCCGATCGCGGACGCGCTCGCCGCGGAGACCCTGGTCGGCGCCCCCAACCCGGCCGCCGGCCGCCGCCCCGACCGCACGCTCCGGATGTGGGTGGGCGGCTCGCTCGGAGGCACCACGGGGATCGTCTACGGCGCCGCGGACCCCGAGGTGGAGCACGCGGTGGTCAACGTCCCTGGCGCGGCGTGGTCCCAGTGGGTCTGGCACTCGGAGACGTTCGACATCATCTACGACCTGCTGTCGCTCCGGTACGAGGACGACGTGGACCTCGCGCTCGCGCTGAGCATCGCGCAGACCAACCTCGACCTCGCGGACGGCGCGTCCTGGACCGAGGCGCTCGCCGAGCACCCGACCGCGTTCCTCCTGCAGGAGAGCATGGGCGACCCCATCCTGCCGAACCCGGGCACCGAGATCGCCGCGGTGGCGGTGGGCGCGCGGCACGTCGGCGGCGTGCTCGAGCCGATCGTCGGCGTGAGCCCGGCGGACGAGGTCGTCGGCGGGAGCGGCCTGACCCAGTTCCGCGTCCCGGCGGGCGACCGGTTCGCCGTGCACGGCTTCGCGGCCCGGGACACCCCGGCCGGCGTGGCCGCGCGCGAGCAGATGCTCGCCTTCGTCCGGAGCGTGCGCGAGGGCGCCGCGGTCATCGCGCCGCCGCCGAGCTGCCCGACGCGCTGCGACTTCACGGAGTAGCGGGGCTCAGATCGCCTGCGCGCGCGGGGGCGCGGCGGTGGGCGCCTCCTCCCAGCGGCCAAAGGCGAGCGCCTCCTGCATCGTGCGGCGGGGGCTCAGGCCGAAGCGGAAGAGCACCTCGGCGCCGTCGCGCGACGTGCCGATGAAGCCGCGGCGCCCGCGCCCGAGGTTCAGCTCGATGAAGCGCTCGCCGACGCCGAAGCGGCCGAGGAGCACGTTGGCGCCGCCCACCACGTGCCGCGGCTCGTCGGCGGGGGCGATCATGCGGCGGTCGAGGCGCGCGTGGCGCAGCATGCGGTAGAGCGCGACCTCCTCTTCACCCACCGACACGATCAGCTGCGCGCGCTCGAGGCGCGCCTCCAGCCCGTCGAGCCGATCGGGCCACGCGTGCCGCAGCGCGGCGACCACCGAGTCCACGGGCTGCCCGTCCACGGTCTCGAGGTAGTGGTCGCGCTGTCGGCGCCAGGCGAGCTCGAGGAGATCGGGGGCGATCCGGTAGTGGCGGCGGATCAAGCGCATGAGGAGGCTCGGCGTGACCTCCTGGTCCCAGGGCACCAGCCCCTCTTCGATCCCGGTCAGCATCCCGTGCTGCTGGAGGGAGCCCACCACATCGATCCATCGTTCTTCCGTCGACATGCCGCCCACTGCCGCAGGCGCCGTGCCAGGCCCGATGTCTTCGCTCCGCGCTCGGATCGCCGTGCGCGCGCGCCCGACGTGGCGTTCCGCGACGCTTCAACCCTCGGAGGTGGGCGACTTGCGGTGGTCGCGGATGAGCCCCTCCTGGGTCGTCGACGCCACCAGCACTCCGTCCCGGGTGAACCAGCGGCCGCGGGCCAGCCCCCGCGCCCCCTGCGCGCTCGGCGCGTCGATGTCGTAGAGGAGCCAGTCGTCGAAGCGGAACGGCCGGTGGAACCACATCGCGTGGTCGAGGCTCGCCACCTGCATCCCGCGCGTGAGCCAGGTGACGCCGTGCGGCTGCATCGTCGAGCCGAGCAGGTGGAAGTCCGACGCGTAGGCGAGCATGTACTGGTGGATCGCGCGCGTGTCCGGCAGCGCCCCGCTCGCCTTGAACCACGCGTGACGGCGCGGCGGGTGCACGCCGGGGTTCATCGGGTCGAGCGGCTTCACGGGCCGGATCTCGATCGGCCGATCGGCGAGCACCCGCTCACGCATGCCCTGCGGGAACGACTCGCGCACCGCCTCAGGCAGCTTCTCGAGGTAGCGCTTGCCCAGCTCCTGCTCGGAGCGGAGGCCGTCCGGGCCCGGCACGTCGGACGGCATGACGTCGGCCTGATGCTCGAGCCCCGGCTCCTCGATCTGGAAGCTCGCCGAGAGGCTGAAGATGGCGCGCCCCTCCTGCACCGCGACCACGCGACGCGTGGTGAAGCTCCGGCCGTCCCGGATGGGGTCGACGGTGAAGACGATGGGCTTCTTCGCGTCGCCGGGGCGGAGGAAGTAGCCGTGGAGCGAGTGGATGGAGCGATCGCTCGGCACCGTCTGCTCGGCCGCGGACAGCGCCTGCCCGAGCACCTGACCGCCGAAGACGCGCCCCCAGCCGAGGTCCTGGCTCTGCCCGCGGAAGATGTTCTCCTCGATCCGCTCCAGGGAGAGGATGTCGATCAGCTCGCTCAGGACGTCACGCATGCGGCGAGCCTTACGCGCCGCGGAGCCGCGCGCCAGTCATGCAGCGAGTGGAGGACAGGTCAGTGAAGGACGGGTCAGTGGAGGACGGGCGCGTCGACGTGGGCGTAGAACGGGCGGCGGTGCCCGCAGCGCTTGCACTTCAGCCACACCACGCGCAGCCGCCGCTCTCCGAAGCTCTCCACCACGTGCCGCTCCACGTACACGCGCTCGCCGCAGACCGAGCAGGGCTCCGAGGCCGCGCGCACCTCGACCACCGAGGCGCTCGGCACGGAGACCGCCTGGTCGGGCGTCGCGCCCGGCGCCTCGAGCGCCTCCTCGGTGCGCGCCTCCGCTTCGCGGGAGAGCTTCGACCGGGCGCGCTTCGCTTGCAGCGCGGGCGCGATAAGCCTCCAGAGCTCCCGCGCGAAGAGCGCGCCCACCGCCACCGCGGCGATCACCAGGAACCAGAAACCCACGCACCTACCTCGCCACGCTTCGTCGGGAGAGGCAACGCGAAGGCGAGCTGCGCAGCGCGCTCACGGGCAGAGGACCTCCCACACGCGCGCCTGCGCCTCGGTGCGAAGCGCGCCTGGGCGGCGGAGGGCGAAGTAGCGCTGGCGCGGGAGGCCGTCGATGACGATCGCGCGCATGCGCCGAGGGGTCGGGCAGAAGTCGTTGACGATCGCGAGCCCGAGGCCGAGCGCGGCGAAGCGCAGCGTGAGCGGCCAGCCGCGCGCCTCGACGTCCACCTCCACCCGCGCGTCGGCGCCCGCCAGCCAGAGCTCGATCGCCTCGCGCTGCGGCCGACCTCGGGGCGGCAAGACGAGGCGCTCTCCGTCGAGATCCCGCGCGCGCACGCGCCGACGCTTCGCGAGGCGGTGCCCGGCGGGCACCAGGAGCACGCTCGCGCTCTCGGCCATGGGCGCGCTCTCGAGATCCTCCGGGGGACGCGAGAGCGCGGCGACGCCGACGTCGGCCCGGCCTTCGCGGATGGCGCGCACGGTCGAGGCTCCGTCGAGCACGGTGGTGCGAAGCCGCTCGCCGCCGCGGACCAGCGGGGCGAGCGGGAGCAGGTAGAGCAGCGCGCCCTCCCCCGCGACCAGGTGGGGCGGGGTCTCGGCCGGCGCGCGACGGAGGCGCTGGCCGAAGCGCTCACAGCGCGCGAGCAGCTCCCGCCCGAAGGCGAGCACCTCGCGGCCCTCGTCGGTCAAGACCAGGGCGCGCCCGCGCCGCTCGTAGAGGGTGACCTCCAGCTGCTCGCCCAGCTTCTTCACCTGTACGTGGAGCGCGGGCTGCGAGAGGTGGAGCGCTTCCGCCGCGCGGGTGAAGTTGAGATGCTCGGCGAAGACGACGAAGGCGCGGAGCCACTCGAGGTTGGGGGTCATGACTCACGTTTCGTGAAGGCTGCTCACAAACTACCACTTCTCGCGATAGACGACGAGGCGCACGTTCCTCTCATGAACACAGCTCGCATGAATACAGCTCCACTCATGAATACGAAGAACGACATCCGGCGCAGCAAGAAGCTCTCGTGGCTCCTGCGCCACGGGGCCCGCGAGGTGGGCCTGCCCATGGACGCCGCGGGGTGGGTCTCCGTGCCCGAGGTCCTGCGCGCCCTGTCCATCACGCGCGCGCAGCTCGAGCACGCCGTGGCGACCAACCGCAAGCGGCGCCTCCAGCTCGACGGAGAGCGCGTGCGGGCCTGCCAGGGGCACAGCGCCGACGGCACGCCCGTGACGCTCGAGGCGCTCGAGGCGAGCTGGGTCACGCTCACGAGCGACGCGCTCGTGTGGCACGGCACCTCGCGCGGCGCGCTGGAGAGCATCGCCGCCGCCGGCCTCGTGCCCGCACAGCGCACGCACGTGCACCTCGCCGAGGCGCTCGAGAGCGTGATCGGCAAGCGCGCGGCGGTGGACGTCATGCTCGGCGTCGACCCGTCGCGGGTGCGCGCGGCGGGCGTCGGGCTCTTCACCGCGCCGAACGGGGTCATCCTCGCGCGCCGCGTGCCGCGGGAGGCGATCGTGCGCCTCGAGCCGATGACGCGGCGGGCCCGGGCGGCCGCGGAGGCGCTGCGGGCGATCTTCGGCTTTGCGCCCTGAGAACGGGGCTATCTTCGCCCTGTGCTGAAAGAGTTTCGCGAGTTCGCGATCAAGGGCAACGTCGTCGACATGGCGGTGGGCATCATCCTCGGCGCCGCGTTCACCGGCATCGTGCAGTCGCTCGTCGACGACATCCTGATGCCCGTGCTCGGCGTGCTCACGGGCGGCCTCGACTTCTCGTCCTACTTCGTCGTGCTGAAGCAGGGCAGCCCCGAGGCGCCCTACGCGACGCTGGCCGCGGCGCGCGAGTCGGGCGCGGCGGTGCTCGCGTGGGGAGAGCTGGTCAACGAGGCGGTCGCGTTCCTGCTCGTGGCCATCGCGCTCTTCTTCATGGTGCGCTGGATCAACCGGCTGCGTCGGCCGGACACGCCGCCCGCGGAGACCTCGAAGGCGTGCCCCTTCTGCAAGTCCCACATCGACGAGACGGCCACCCGCTGCCCGCAGTGCACGTCGCAGCTCGAGGCCGCGTAGCGAGACGTGTCGCTCCCGACGCGGCGCGCCGGGAGCGACACGGCGATCACTCGCCGGCGCCGTTGATCTCGTCCTGGACGGCCGCGCACTCCTCCTGGTGCTCCATCGCGTAGCTCATGATCGAGCAGCGCTGCGCTTCCGGGGAGAGCTGGTTGCACGTCGCGAGGTAGGCGTCGCGGTCGAGCGGCGGCGCCTGGTTGTTGCCGCCCATCTGCTCCTCGAGCTGCGCGCGGAGCGCCTGCACGGACGCGAACGCCTGCTCGCAGGTGGTGCCTTCGCCTTCGGCGGCCTCCTCGGCCGCGGGCGCCTCGGCCTCCTCCTCGGCGGGCGCCTCCTCTTCGGCGGCCTCCTCTTCGGCGGGCGCCTCGTCGGCGGGCGCCTCGGCCGCAGGCGGGGTCGTGGTCTCCTCCTCGGCGCCGCACGCGGACGCGAGGCAGAGCGAGAGGGCGACGAGCAAGAGTCGGGCGTCGAAGTTCATCAGGTCTCCAGGGTCTCGGGTTTCTGGCCCACGCCTCGGGGTCGGGCGTGCTCCGCGCGCACTCTACGCGTTTCTCCCCTCGATTCCCCCCCTGGATGCGCTCACTGGTTCGGGAGCGTGATCACCTGGACGCGCGCCGAGTCCTGAAGGAACGCCAGCGGGAAGAACGGGATGAGGAACGCGGCCGCGATCGGCGCCCCGATGACGGCGGCGATGATCGGTCCCCACGGCGCGGAGAGGGCCATCGTGGTCGCGGCGAGGCTGAAGAAGACCCAGCCCAGGACCCGAAGAGCGCTGCGGTGGTCGTACGTCATCGTGATCGCCTGGCGGCCGGGATCGAGCGAGAACGGGTTGTGGTCGGCCAGGTTCGGGCCGCCGCCGCGGGGCTGCACGGAGAGCTCGTAGAGCCCCGGCGTGACCCGGATCGTGCAAGGCGCGGAGCACGGCGCGGGGTCCGGCCCACCGTCGAGGGAGCGGAGGTGGAGCCGGAGCGGCGTCTCGCCGACCGGGAGCACGTGCACGAGCGCTTCGTCCGCGGGCACGAGCGCCTCGACGCGGCCGTAGCCCTCGGGGGCGGCGAGCGCGTCGGAGCCGGGCGCTTGCCAGCCGCCCGGCGTCTCCTCGTCCGGGACCGGCTCGGGAGGCGCGTCGGGCGGGGGCGCGCCGTACCCTCCCGGGGGCGCGGGCACGTCCTGCGCCGACACCGGACCGGTCGGAACGAAGACGGCCCCCACTAGCAGGGTCGCGAGCGAAGCGAGCGCGAGCTGTCTCAAATCAACTCCGCGAACGCGCGCCCGAATTCGAGCGGCGTCGGTCGATCTTTCCACTCGCGACCGGTCGCGGCGCGCATGAGCTTGACCAGCCCCGCGGGGTAGCTCGACAGGTCTGCGTTCTCGAGCGGGTCCTCGCGCATGTGCGCGACGATGCGCTGGCGCGGGTCCTCGATCTCGTCGAAGAACGTGCGCCCCGTCGTCACGTTGTAGATCGTGCCCGCGAGCGCGTAGACGTCCGCGCGCCCGTCGAGCTCCACCGGATCGAGCACCTGCTCGGGCGCGATGTAGCCCGGCGTGCCCGCGACGAACTTGCCGCCGACGTCCGCCTCGACCCGCGTCGCGCGGACCATGCCGAAGTCGATGAGCACGGTGGCGAGCGGCTGCGCGGCGGCCGGGTCGCGGTGCTTGTCGGGATCGAACCGCTGCCCCCCCGCGAGCGGGAGGCGCAGCCACAGGTTCGCGGGCTTGATGTCCCGGTGCACCAGACCCGCGCCGTGCAGCGCCGTCAGACCTGCGCATGTCTCATTGACCACGCGGCGCAGCTCGAAGAGCGTCATCAGGCGCGCGGTCGAGTACATCTTGAGGTCCGCGCCGATGAGGTACTCGAGCACCAGGTAGGGCACCTCGTCCTCGACGCCGCGGTCGATGATGTTCGCGACGTTCGGGTGGTAGAGCCCGGCGAGCGCGCGCGCCTCGTCGTGGAAGGACGCGAGGATCTTCTCGCGCTCGGACTCCGTCGCGCTCGCGAGCACGTCGGCCTTCGGGATCTTGAGCACGAAGAAGCGGTCCGCGCCCGGCTTGCGAACGAGCCAGACGCTGCCGATGCCGCCCTCACCCAGCGGCTTGATCAGCTCGTAGCCGACGATCTTCTTCTTCGTCTTCTGCTTGGTCGGCGGCGGCGGCGGGGTGCGCTTCATGGCCGCGCTCACCGACGCCTCGACGAGCGACGAGGCCATCGGCCCGAGCGACGCGAACCACACCTCGAGGAGCGCGGGCTCGCGGCGCCGGATGGCGCGCGCCACGACCGAGGCCATGCGAGGCGCGTTCTCCTTGCTGCGCCCCGAGCCGTCGGCGGAGGCCTGCTCGGCCGCGTGGAGCGCGCGCACCGGATCGGCGAGCGCCCCCTGCAGACGCTCGGCCGCGATGACGAGCTGGAGACAGAGCGCCTCGAGGTCGGGCAGCGGGCCCTTCGCCTCCTTGAACTCGTCGAGCGCGCGGGCGAGGTCGAGCAGCGACTCGCCCAGCTCCGTGCCGTCCGCCTTGAGCTCTCCGAGCGACGCGCGCACCGCGGGACCCCACGCGCCGTTGGCCTGCCCCGAGGACAGCGCCTTGCGGGTCTGGTCCGCGAGCGCGCAGCAGCGCTCGAGCGCGCCGTCCGCGATCATCGGGAGCGCGGTCGCGAGGCGCTGGAGGATCGCGGGGCGATCGATGACGAGCGCCCACCACGCCGCGAACGGGCCGAGCCACGCCACGTCGTCGACCTCGCCGAGCGCGGTGCCGCGCGTGGTGTCGACCAGCCGCCAGAAGAGCGCGCTCAGCGCCGACTCGAGCGGCGGGGGGAGCTCGCGCGAGCCGTCGGCGAGCCCGTCGAGCTTGCGCAGCCACCGACAGGTCTCGTGCGCGGTCGGACCGCTGCCGGGGCCGAGGTCGCTGTCCTGCCCGCAGGCGTCGAGCGCGTAGCCGCCGATCTTGAGCGCGAGCACCTCGAGGGCGACGTCGAACCCCTCCTCGGTGTCGGCCTCGGCCCGCCGCTCGCGCACGATGTCGAGCAGCTCCGCCGGCGCGCGCGCGACCAGCTCCCAGGTCTCCTCGAGGTTCGGCTCCGCGATGGGATCGCCCTGCGGCCGGGTCGCCAGCATCGGGCCCCAGAGCCTCAGCGCGAGCGAGCGCGCGCAGCCCTCGAAGGCGTTCATCGCCGACGCCCGGTGCCGCACCGAGCCCGGCCCGAGCACGATGCGACGCGCCTCCGAGAAGGTGGCGGCGAGGGTGCCGGCGAAGCGCGCCGCCCGCGCGTCGGCCTCTTCGTCGTCGTACTGCGCGGCGAGCCGGACGAGGTTCTCCAGGCCCAGCTCGATGTCGAGCGGGTCGCGCTCCGCGTCGTCGACCGGGTCGGTGACCGCGATGGTCTCGAGCCAGCGGCGCCAATCGTCGACGCCCTCCACCCGCTCGTGGCGGGCGCGCTGACGCAGGTCGCGCCACGGCTTCTCCACCGCGTCGCGCTCACCCCGCCGCCAGAGCGTGGCGAGACCGCGGGCCAGCGCCCGGGCGGCCACCGCGCCTCCGTCTCCCTCGACGATGCGCTTCGAGAGGCGCCGCCAGAGATCGGGCCGCTCGTGCAGCAGATACGGCGTCGCGGCCGCGGCCGCCGCCAGCACCCAGTCCTCGTTCTCCGGCGCGTCGATGATCGCCTCGAGCTGGTGGCCGAGGAAGATCAGGCGCTCTGCGGGCAGCGAGGCGAAGGCGGTCAGCGCCCGCTGGCGCAGCACCGGGGTCGCGCCGTGCACCCAGTCGAGCAAGGTGCCCTCGAGCGGCTCGAAGGCGCCCGCGAGCCGGCCGAACGAGCGCGCGGCGTGGATCCAGACGAGCGGCTCGGGGTGCAGCAGCAGCGGCTGGAGCGCCTGGAGGGTCCGGCCGACGAGCTGCGGATCGGTCATCGGCGGCATGCCGCAGACCGACACCTCGAGCGAGCGCGCCGCGAGCACGCGGCCTCGCAAGGAGCCCCGCGCGGGGCGGCCGACGACGGCCTCGAAGGTCTCGCTCGAGCCCCAGATCCACTTGCCCAGCTCGGGCAGCTGAAGCGCGCGGGAGCCAGCCTCCCAGAGCAGGATCTCCATGCGGGCCGCGGCGTCGAAGCTCTCCGGGTCATCGAGCGCGCCGAGGAGCGGCGCGCAGCGCAGCGCGTCCTCGAGCGGCCCCTGAACGATGCGGTTGCGCGCGACGAACAGCGCCCGCTCGCCGTGCTCGGGGTGTCCGGCCGCGGCGGAGAGGATGGGCGCCAGCCGGGCGTCGCTCCGGGGCGCGTTGGCGGCGCACCAGAGGAAGACGAGGTCCGCCTCCGGCCCGTCGAAGGCGCCGCGGAAGTCCTTCGGCGCGCCGCTCTCGTTCGTCCAGCCGCGGAGCGCCTCGTCGGCGCCGTTCGCGGCCTCGATCGCGTGCTTGGGCAGCGTGGTCCCGGACTCGAAGCGGCCACTTCGCCAGGCGTCGTGCAGGGCTCGCGAGAGCTCCGGCGAACGCTGGAGCTCGTCCTGGAGCGCGCGGAGGACGAGCTGGACCTGATCGAAGCTGCTCACGGGGTAGCGCCATCCTACACGCCTCCCATGGGGACCCGAAAGATGCGTGTCGTCAGCGCCGCCGCCCCTGGGCGATCCAGGTCTCGAGGAGCTGGATGGCCTCCGGCGAGACGCTCGGCAGGCCCAGCGGCATGCCGAGGACGTCTCCCGACGGCAGGCCGGCCTCCTCGAGCTGGCGGGCGCGCAGGCTCGCGACCACGAGGGGCAGGGTCTCGCCGCCGGGCAGGGTGACCTCGCGGAAGACGCTGCGGCGACGTCCCTCGAACAGAGCGCCGCTCCGGAGCGCCTCGTAGCTCGCCAGGTCGAGGCCGCGGCCCTCGAAGCCGAGGCCGCCCGTGTTGCCCGGCCCGCCGTCGCCGATGGCGTAGCCCGGGTCGGAGTGGCAGTGCCAGCAGGTGTCGTGGAAGAGCGCCGCGTCCACCTCCTCCCAGGTCACCTCGCGCGACAGGAGCGGGAGCCGGGGCGGGAGCGGGCGGCGCACGTCGATCTCCGTGGACGCCCGGAGGTACGCCGCGACGTCCCGCGCCTCGGCCGCGCTCAGGTCGGTCGGCGGCATCTCGGTCCGTGGGTGCAGCGAGGCCGGGTCGACGAGCCAGTCCACGAGGGTCGCGGGCATGCGCGCCGCGGCGAAGGCCAGGTCGGGGGCGAGGCGACGCGCGCGCGCGAAGGCTTCCCCGCCGACGCCGGCCGCGCCGCGCGTGGGGAGGGGCTCGCCCCCGAGGGTGTGGCACTGCCCGCACGGGCGCGCCGCGACCGCCTCGCGCCCCCGCGCGGGGTCGCCGCCCGTCGCGCTCGGCGCGCGGGGCGGGGCGAGGGCGGACGCGACATCGCGCGCGTCGCGGGCGTCCAGCGGGAGCCGCGGCATGGTCGCCTCGAGGTGCGGCCGGAGATCGACGGGCCGCTGCAGGTATTCTGCGATCCACGCCGCGTCGAGGCGCGAGGCGCCCGCGAGGTCGGGCGCGTCGGGGAGGCTGTGCAGGCTCGCTCGCCACCCCGCGAGGATCTCCGGCGGCGCCTCGACCCGGCCCGCGCGCACGTCGCGGTGGCAGCCCACGCAGTCCCTCTCCGCCGCGGCCGGCGGGCCCGCGCCCGCGTGGCAGCGGCTGCACTCGAAGCGGACGAGGAGCGCGCGACCGCGCGCCGCGTCGCCGATGGGAGCCGGCGGCTCGGGCTCGACCGATGTTGTGGGCACGGGAGGCGTGGGCGCGGCGCCGTCGCACGCGACCAGGAGCAGGCAGAGGAGCCCGAGCGGGGGCCGCATCAGCTGGCGGGGAACGACGGGCAGATGCCGCGCTGCTCGCGGCGGGTCATCGCCTCGCAGGCGCGGCGCGCGCGGTCTCGGAGCGCCGTGCGTCCGAGCGCGTCCTGCGAGCGGGACAGGGCCGCGTAGCCGTAGGCGTCGGGCATCACGTCGTCCTCCGCGAGCCGGGCGAGGATCGTGACCGCCTCCTGGTGGCGCCCCACCTGGTCGAGCGCCTCCGCGTAGCGCGCCTGGTCGATGGGGTCGTCGCTCCGCGCGAGTCGCTCGAGGGTGGTGACCGCCCAGTCGAGGTGCTCGCGGCGCGCGTCGGCGGAGACGTGCCCCGGCGTGCGCCAGCGCCTCCGATCGACGGCCCCGTGGAGGCGCACCGCGCTGACCGCGACGACGCGGCGCAGGCGGTTGCCGAGGTGGAGCGCGCGGCCCGGCGACGCGTCCGTGTTCCGCTCGAGGTCGCGCAGCGTGCGGCCGGCCACCCGGAAGGCGCGGCGCAGGTGCCCGCTCCGCATCAGGCGCTCCGCGCGCGCGGTCTTCACCGCCTCTTGTCGGAGCTCGATCTCCATCTCGTTGAAGCACGCCGACGCGGGCGCCGGCGCGAGCCCGAGCGCCAGCAGCGCGATCAGTGTCCGTCCCATGGGCTTCCCTCCACGCCCGCATCGACAGCGAGCGGCCGTGGAGGTTCCGAGACGATCACCGCGTCAGACGAAGAGCTCGTTCAGGTAGCCGACGAGGAGCTTCTCGTTCAGCGCGCGCGGCAGGGAGTCGAGCACGTGGTTGATGTCGGACTCGCGCTCGGGCAGCTCCGTCCCGCTCGCGCCCGCCATGGAGAGCATCTGCTTCAGCGTCTCGGGCGAGATGTCCTCCGGGGCCATGTTGGCGAAGGCGGCCTGGATCTGCCCCGGCAGGTCGCTCTTCGGGAGCGCCTTCGCCGCCTCGACCGACGCGCGCAGATCCGCGACGAAGGCCTCGGCCTTCTCGTCGTTGGTCGGCCCCACCGTCAGGTGCAGGTTGGTCGGGCTCGGCCCGTACTCGAGCTGCGCCCCGATGAGCCAGCCGCGGAGCTTCATCTCGTCCGCCACGTGGAAGACGTCGACCTCGTCGCTCGCGAAGGCGAGCAGCGTCATGACCGGCTCACCGAGCATGCGCAGCTCCGGGATGGACTCGACGCCGGCCGCGATGCGGTCGGTCGCGTCCATCGCGCGGCGGGTCAGCGCGAGGTAGCCCTCGTCCCCGATGTGGTGGAGCGTCGCCCAGGCGGCCGCCATCGGCCCGCCGCTCTTGGTGCTCTGCATCGTGGTGTTGACCACGCTGTAGCCGGTCCACGCGGCGCACGCGAAGATCTGGTGCTGGCGAAGCTCCTTGTCCTTCATCATCAGGACCGAGGCGCCCTTGGCGCAGTAGGCGTACTTGTGGAGGTCCATGCTGACGCTCGTCACGCCGGGCACGGAGAAGTCCCAGTCCTTCAGCTTCCGGCCGAGACGCGCGACGTAGGGGAGCATGAAGCCGCCGATGCAGGCGTCGACGTGCAGCAAGACGCCGTGCTCGAGCGCGATCTGGCCGAGCTCGACGATCGGGTCGATGACCCCGTGCGCGTAGCTCGGCGCGCTGCCGACGATGAGCACGGTGTTGTCGGTGAGCGCCGCCTTCACGGCTGCGGGATCCGCCTCGAAGGTCTCGGCGTCGACGTCGACCGGCACGACCTTCACGCCGAAGTAGTGCGCGCCCTTGTGGAAGGCGGCGTGCGCGGTGATCGGCAAGATCATCTCGGGCGCCGTGATGCCCTTCTCGGCCTTCGCCCAGTCGCGTGCGGTCTTCACCGCGAGCATGCAGCTCTCGGTGCCGCCGCTCGTGAAGGTGCCGACCACCGCGTCGTCGCCGCGGAGGTGCGTCCGACACATCCCGACGACCTCGGTCTCGAACTTCACCAGGCTCGGATAGACGCGCGGGTCGAGCGCGTTCTCGCTGAGGAAGCGACCGTAGGCCTCCTTGGTGACCTTCTCGGCCTCGCGCCCCGCGTCGTAGCTGTAGCCGAAGGTTCGACCGCTCCTCCAGTCGGTGTCCCTCTCGGCGTACTGCGACATCGTCGCCATGACCTCGTCACGGCTCATCCCCTTCGACGGAATCTTCACGCTTCCCTCCCTCTCTCGTTCTCTCTCGGCGACACGGTTTGGCTACGGCGAAACGACGTCGGCCAGGCCCACGTCGATGTGCATCTGATGGGCGTGACGGCGCGTGAAGCGTCGGCGCAGGCCGCGCATGGCCGCCGCGCGCACGGGCGGGTCGGCGTGGTGCCCGAGCGCCCAGCGGTAGTCGCGCACCGCGCCCTCACGGTCGCCCGCGGCGTCCCGGGAGCGGCCCCTCCAGAGGTGGAAGCTCGCGCGCCGCTCGGCGTCTGGGTGGCCGAGCGCGATGGCCTCGTCGAAGGCGCCCTCGGCCGCGCTCAGCTCGCCCGCCTCGAGCGCGTAGAGCCCGCGGAGCGAGTGGTAGAGCGGCTGGCCCGGAGACAGGGCGCAGGCCTCTCGCAGCAGCGCGTGCGCGCGCCCCACGTCGCTCTCGTCGACGTAGGCCACGTAGCTCTGGCGGAAGCGCTCGAACGCCTCCCGATCCGCCTCGTCCTCGAGCGCGCCGACCCTGAGCTCGCCCTTGTCCGGGTCGTGCCCCTGCGCGGAGAGCGAGAAGGGCACGAAGGTCCCGCGGCTCGTCGGCGCCTCGCCCGTGCCGACCCACACCGTCCCGTCCTCCGGCCGGAAGACCACCGAGCCGACCGTCATCACCATCGCGATCGAGTCGCGGATGCGGCAGCCCCCGGTGCCCGTGTCGCCCAGGATGGAGGCCATGCCCGCCGGGTCGAGCGCGCCGCGGCGCTCCTCGAGCAGCGCGTTGACCCGCGCGTGCCGGCCCTGGTTGTGCCGCCAGTAGCTCCCGTAGAGGGAGACCTCGCTCTGGCCGAGCGCCTCGTCGAGGTAGACGTTCGCGTAGCCGAAGGTGCCCTCCTCGCGGACGCGGATGGCGCGCTGGCGCTCCGGGTTCTCCTCCCAGCAGAGCACCTCGCGGGCGTGCCCGTCGGAGATCACGTAGGTCCAGCAGCCGACCGGGGTGTGGCTGCCGAGGATGCGCTCCGCGTCGTCGAGATCGCGCGCGTGCCGCATCACCTCGTCGCCCACGATGCCGATCGGCGTGCCGCCGAGCTTCGTGCGATCGGTGAACATGTGCTGGTGCACGGTCAGCGTCAGGCCCGCCTCGTTCATGGCCGTGATCCCGCCGAGACCGACCCCCGCGGCCGCCACGGAGACGAAGCGCTGGCCGTGGTCCGGCGTGTGGAACAAGAGCGCCTTGTTGGAGGGCCAGCAGCCCACGCCGTGGTAGTCGAAGTTGCGGGCGTGCAGCAGCATCCCGTCCGCCGTGGCGTCCCCCCACGCGAGCGCGCTCGTGCAGCCGAGGCCCAGCGCGATCCGGTGCGCGACGGCGGGGCCGTGGCCTCGCAGCTGCATCGCGCGCGCCGCCACCCACATCACCGCGTCGGGCATGGTGCAGCCGTCGACGAAGGTCTGCACGTCGAGCCCGGCGCCGTCCGCGATCCCGCGGATGGTCTCCTTCACGTGCGGCGGGAGGCCCTTGGCGATCTGTCGCCCCAGGGTCGTCTGGAGCGCGGGCCAGACCAGCTTCGACGCGGGGCCGAGGCTGCCCTTCCCCATCAGCTTCTCGACGATGCGACGGTAGTAGGGGATCGGGCCGCGTCGGACCTCGTCCGAGAGCAACACGCCGTGCTGATACCCCATGTCGTAGTCGCTGCCGGCGACCCCGAGCACGTGCACGTCCCCCACGCGTCGATGCCAGCCCTGCCCCTCGCGCCGGATCGGCGCCTCCGTGTCTCTCGTCGTCGTCTGCGTCACGTCAGCCCCTCCATCACCACGCTCAGCGGCTCCCCCGTCGAGAGCGCCGCCGCCGCCAAGAGCCGCGGGGTCGCCCAGTCGTGGAAGGCCTCCACGAGGGTGCGCACCTGCTCCACCTCGCCGGCTCGGATCAGCCCGACGAGGAGAGAGAGCCCCGCGAGGTGCGGCTCGTTCGCGGGCCGCACCGTTCGAAAGATGTCGCCGAGGTCCCGCGCGACCTCCTGGTTCCACCAGACCAGCATCTGGAAGATCCGGTTGTGGGCCGCGCGCGCGACCGCTCGGGTGAGCGCGTCGGCGTGCACGTCGTAGCGGGCCCGGTCGTGCAAGGCGTCCTTCAGGCGGGCGAGGTGCGCGTCGAGCTCCTCGAGGTCCGCGGGCGTGCGCCGCGTCGCCGCGAGCGTGGTCATCTGCACGTCCAGCGACGCGCGGATCTCGAGGAAGTCCCGGAAGACCTCCCGGTTCACCCGTCCGGGGCCCGGCGTCATCATGGCGCGCAGGACCTCGGGGCTGACCGACGCCATCGGGTCGAGCACCTCCGTGCCGCGCCGCCGGATGGGGCGAACCAGCCGGTGCACCTCGAGCAGCTTGATGGCCTCGCGCACGACGGAGCGGTTCACGCCGTAGCGCTCGGCCAGCTCCGCCTCCTTGGGGAGGAGCGAGCCCACCTCGACGTCGCCGCGAACGATGCTTCGCAGCAGGTCGTTCGCGACCCGATCGGCCTTGCGTCCCGTGCCCTCCGCCACGGGACCTCTATTACATCGGACCTATTAGCTGTCAACCGTCTTTTGGCTAATCACCGGGGTATAGTCGATGGCCATCTGCTGCTCGCGGCGGGCGATGTTCCAGAGTCGGGTGGCGACCTCGGACGCGGTGGGAGGCCGGTCTTCCGGCTGTCGCTCGAGCAAGCCCGAGATGAGGAGGTCCAGCTCGCTCGGGAGATCGGCGCGCAGGCTCCGGGCGTGCGGGGCCTCCTCGTGCATCGCCCGCATCACCACCGCGGCGGGGCTGGTGGCGGGGAGCGGGAGCTGACCGGTGACCATCTCGAAGAGCACGACGCCGAGGGAGTAGAGGTCGGCCGCCGTCCCCACCTCGAAGTTCCAGGCCCGCTCCGGCGCCATGTACTGGGGTGTGCCGACCACCTGGCCGGGCTCGGTCAGGCGCGTGTCCTCCGGGATCCGAGCGAGGCCGAAGTCCACGAGCTTGACGTGGGGCGCCCCGTGCTCGTCCCAGCGAACGAAGATGTTCTCGGGCTTGAGGTCGCGGTGGGCGATGCCCAGCTGGTGTGTGCAGGCCAGCGCCTCGGCGATCTGCGCGCCGATCGGCGTCGCGATGGAGACCGGCATGCGCCCGCACTCGGCCAGGATCCGGTGCAGCGGCTTGCCCTCGAGCAGCTCCATCACGATGTACGGAGCGCCCTCGGAGGTGCGACCGAACGCGTGGACCTCGACGATGTTCGGGTGTCGGGAGGCGGCCGCCGCGCGGGCCTCGCGGCGCATGCGCTCGATCCACCTGGCGTCGCTCGCCAGCTCGCGCCGCAGCACCTTGACCGCCACGGCTCGGCCGGACTCGAGGTCGACTCCGCGGTGCACGCTCGCCATGCCGCCCGCGCCGAGGAACCCCTCGAGCCGGTAGCGGCCGTCGATCACCGTGCCCTCCCACTGGGAGGCCTCCTCTTCCATCGCCGCGCCGCATAGGAGGCACACCACGCGGGGGCCGGACGACTCGGAGAAGCCACATCGGGGACACACTCTCATGTGTCGTCAGGTAACCCCCGATTCCGCCGTCACCGCCCGCGCCCGCGGACGAAGGGTGTTTCGGTCAGTCGCGGGCGAGCGCGTCGAGGTTGGCGCGGCAGGTGCGCGCCGCCCGGAGCGCGTGCCGGACGAGCTCGAGGGGCGGGGTCGCGCCCGCCTCCGCCTTCTGAATCGCCTTCTCGATCTCGGCCACGGAGTCGGGGCCGTGCTTTCGCATGCGCGCCGCGAGTCGATCACGGCCCCGGCCCGCGTCGGCGAGCAGGGACGCGTACTCCTCGGCGCGGTGGGCGCGCAGACGCGACCCGAGCGCGCGCACGCGCTCCCGGAGAGACTTCAGCGCGGGCTCCTCGGGCGCCACCCGGCTCCCGAGCTCGAGCAGCTCGATGCAGAGCCGGTCCAGCTCCGCGTGGTGCGAAGCGATCAGCTCTCGTGTCTGGTACGTCGTCATCGAATACCCCCGTGACCAAGTCTACGCGTTCGCTCGTGACCGGCACGAATTCGGCGCCATCTTCGGGTTAGAACTGCACGCGGATCGGTGCAAGCCCCATACCTCGGACGTCGCTGGACGATCGGGGGGATTCTCGAGCGGTGAGGTGCGTAAGGCGCGCGGCACCGTGAAAAGGGCCGCGCGCCGCGCTGCGATCGGCCGCGGGAGCTACGCGCCTTCGCGCGCGAGGGCGCCGCGGAGCTTCTCGAGGGCCATCGCCTCGAGCTGACGCACCCGCTCGCGGCTGAGGTTCAGCTCCTCGCCGATCTCGCGGAGCGTGAGGCCGTCGGCGTTGTTGCCGTCCATGCCGAAGCGGCGACGCAGGATGAACTGCTCGCGGTCGCTGAGGACCGACAGGATGCGCTCGGCCGTGCCCTCGCGCTCGCGCGCGATGACCGCGTCGTCGACCTGCTGGGCGTCGTCGTCGCAGAGCACCTCGTCGAGCGAGCGGTCGCCGTCCTCACCCATGGGGGCGTGGATGGACACCGAGCGCGTCGTCGCCTCCAGCGAGCGCCGGACCTTGTCGACCGTCATGCCCACCTCTTCGGCGAGCTCCTTCTCGCTCGGCGCGCGCCCGTAGCGCTGCGTGAGCTGACGCTCCGCCCGGCGGAGGCGCTTGCGCTTCTCGGTCATGCCGAAGGGCACGCGCACGGTCTCCGCGTGACGCGTGACCTCGCGGGCGATGCTCTGGCGGATCCACCAGGTGGCGTAGGTGCTGAAGCGCGTCCCCACGCGGTGGTCGAACTTGTCGACCGCGCGCATGAGGCCGAGGTTGCCCTCCTGGACGAGGTCCGGGAACGGCACGCCCGAGCCGCGGTAGGCCTTGGCGAGCATCACCACGAGCCGGAGGTTCGCCTCGGCGAGGGCGTTGCGACGCGCCTCGAGGCGGCGGCGCTTGGCGTCGAGGACCGGCCACACGCGGCGCAGCACCGGGCGACGGCGACCGAGGTTGTCCTCGGCGCGGCGGATGATCTCGATGGCCTGGTCGTCCTCGCGCCCGTCGGCGGCGGCGAACGCGCGCAGCTCGCGATGCACGCGGGCCACCACGTCCTGGATGCGCTCCCGGTGGAGGCCCATGTGACGGACGATCTTGCCGCGCTGATCCCACGCGCGGTCGCGACGGACGCGACGCTCGGCCGCGCTGCCCCGCTTGGAGCCGGCCATCTTCCCGATGCGCTCCTCGACCTTCGCGGCCTTGCCGAGGTTCTTGGTCAGCTCGGCCCGGCCCTCGAGCCCCTCGTAGCGGCCGAGGTGGGCCACGCCGAGCACGTCGATCTCTTCCGCCTCGAAGCGGCGATGCCAGGTCAGGACCTCAGGCAAGGAGAGGCCGTTGTCGAGGATGCAGTCGAGGCAGTCGCGCTCGGCCTCCTCGATGAGCTGGGCAGCCGCCACCTCACCCGCGCGGTCGAGCGGCGGCTGGAGCTCGCCGAGCCCGGCGAGGTAGAGGTCGAAGGGGTCACGGGTGCTGCGGCCCGTGCGAGCGCGCGGCCGGCGCTCGGCAGTGGCAGTCGTCTTCTTCATGGCTTCTCGGGGGTGCGCGGCGGCTAGAGGAGGCGGGGTGCGAGGTTCGTTCGTGTCCGTCCGGGTCGGTCGGGGGTCTCCCGACCCGGACCACGCTGCCTCCCCCCGGGAGCCTTGCGCTGGGTGGCGCTGGGCTCCGGTCGCGCGGTACGCCGGATCATGAGGCCGGGACTCGAGCTTGCAAGCCGAAGCCGTAGAAAGCTCACGAGACCTGACCAGGACTCGGTTTTGTGAGGCTTTTTCGGGGTTCGGGCAAGCGTTCGCCGGAAAAATCCGTTTTTGGCCGCGAACCCCAGTCCGAAATCGAGGGTAAAGAGCGATAGAGAAGCCAGTGGTAGAGGCGCCGCGGGAGGAAGCGGCGAAGCGCGTCGAAGAGACGGGCGTCGAAGGTCGCCAGCACCCGGAGCGGCGGGGTCGGGTCGGCCATGGTCCGCAGCACCGCGCGCGCGACCTTCCACTCCGGGGTGGCCAGCCAGCCCCGCATCATGCGGGCGATGAACGGCCCCATGTGCTCGTAGTGGGCGTGATAGGGGTCGTGGTCGTCGTCGTGGGAGCGCCGGCTCATCGGCGTGTAGCGCACGCGCTCGAACGAGCCGCTGCGGATGAAGCCCGGCTCGATGAGGCTGACCCGGATGTTCCACGGCCGGACCTCGTACCAGAGAGCCTCGCACGCGCCCTCGAGCGCGAACTTCGAGGCGCTGTAGACGGCCATGGTGGGCATGGCCATCATGCCGCCCACCGAGCTGACGGTCAGGATGTGCCCGCCCCCGCGGTCACGCATGCCGGGCAGGACCAGCCGGGCCAGCTCCATCGGCGAGCGGAAGTTCACGTTCATCTGCTCGAGGCGCTCGTCCTCGACCACGTGCTCGACCACGGCGCGATAGGAGACGCCGGCGTTGTTGATCAGCACGTCGACCCCGCCCCAGCGATGGTAGGCCTCGCCGATCACTTCGCTCCGCATGGCCGGGCTCGTGACGTCCAGCGGCCGCAGGTGCACCCGCTCCGACTCCGTCACGCCCGCCGCCGCGAAGCGGGGCATCGAGCTGGGCCGGGCGGTGAGGATCAGGCGGTGCGGCGTGGCGAGCAGCCGGCGCGCGATCTCGAGCCCGAGCCCGGTGCTGGCGCCGGTCAGGAGGACGGTCCGTGGCTGATCGCTGCGCCTCACCACTCCTGTATGTAGGGCGGCGCGCCGCCGTCACCTCGTCCCGGATCGGGGAGTCAGAGACCGGCCGCTCAGCCGACCACGCGGTTTCGGCCACCTTCTTTGGCGCGGTAGAGCGCGGCGTCGGCGAGCTCCTGCGCATCGGAGAAGGGGAGCGTGCAGGTCCAGAGCGCCACGCCGATCGACATCGTGACCGCGGCCGTCTCCTCGGCCGACACGGGGACCGGGGCGCGGCAGAGGCGGGCCCGGAGGCGCTCGGCGGTGGCGCGGGCGCCCTGCCAGGTCCCCTCGGGGAGGAGCACCATCAGCTCCTCGCCGCCCACCCGGAACGCCTGGTCGTCGCCGCGCAGCTCGCCCCGGAGGAGATCCGCCACGTGGCGAAGCACCGCGTCGCCGCCCGCGTGGCCGTGCGCGTCGTTGATGGCCTTGAAGTGGTCGAGATCGATCGCGAGCACGCCGACGTCGCGGTCGTGACCGACGAAGCCCTCCGCCGCCTCCATCATCGCGCGTCGGTTGCCGAGCCCGGTGAGCGCGTCGGTCCGCGCCTGCTCTTCGGCGTCGCTGAGCGCCGCCGCCAGCTCCTCGGCCCGGCGCCGGCTCTCGTGCGCGGCCTCGACCGCCTCCCGGACGGCGCCGTGGCGATGCACCGCCGCCTCGACGAGGGAGCCCGCGTGCTGCAGCAAGGTGCCGCGGAGCAGGTCCAAATCCTGGATGTCCTCGGCCTCCGCGAGCTGCTGTCGGATCTCGGCGAGGCGCGTCGTGTGGATCTCCTCCCCCTCGGAGAGCCCGCCCAGGGTCTCGATCAGCTCGCCGACGCAGCGCTTCATGATCTCGCCGCCCTCTCGCGTGCGCGCGGCGTGCAGCGAGAACGCCTCGAAGAGGAGGCCCAGGGTGCGGACCGGCTTGTCGTCGGGCCCGTCGAGCTCGGAGACCTTCAGCAGCTCCGCGAGATCGGCGACGGCGGCGCGGAGCCCGAAGGCGTGCGCCACCGGCTGCGCCGCGAAGACGACGCGGTGGAAGAGCTCGACCGCGAAGCCGCCGCCGCCCCGCTCGACGGGGGGCAGGCTGACCGTGCGCAGCCGCTCGGCCAGCTCGGCGTAGTCCTCGGGCACCATCGCGCGCCCCACGTCCGACTCGATGTCGGCCAGGATCTCGCGGGCGCCCTCGAAGTCTCCCGGCAGCGCGAGGCGGAGCAGCCGCAGCGACTGCGCGAGGGCGTCGCTCATCGCGCGGGCCGCCCGGAGCTGCTTGGGTCGCTTCGCCTGGGTGGTCGCGCGGAGCTCCGCCGCGAGCGCGTCGCCGCGGCCGCGATCGACGGGGTCCAGATCCTGCGCCGTCAGCGCCTGGCGTCGCCCCCCGAAGCGCTGGCGCTCGGGGGCCTCGACCCTCTCGGCTGCCTTGGCGCCCTTTCGTCGTCCCCCGAAGAAGCTCATCCCGGCTGATCTCCCTGCGCGTCGGTCGCCGCCGCCGCGCGCGTGCCCTCGGAGTCCGGCTCGGGCGGGCGCGTGAACACGAACTCGACCCGGCGGTTCTGGGATCGCCCGTCGTCGGTCTGGTTGTCGGCGATGGGGCGCGTCTCCGCGTACCCCGCGATGCTCATCGCCTCCGGGTGCAGCCCCGTCGTCTGCAGGTAGCGCAGGACCGCGGTCGCGCGGGCCGCGGACAGCTCCCAGTTCGAGGGGAAGCGCGAGGTGTGGATCGGGCGGTCGTCGGTGTGCCCCTCGATGGCGAGCTCCTGCGTGAACTCGGTGCTGAGCTCGGCGATGCGCGTGAGGATGGGCAGCGACTCGTCCTTGAGGTGATCCGAGCCGACGTCGAAGAGCACCGCGTCCCGGACGCGGAGCGCCACGCCCCGGTCGGTGACCTCCACGTCGACGACCTCCTCGAGCCCTTGCTGGCGGAGGCGTTCGCGGACCCGCGCCGCGAGGGCCAGCGTGGGCGCCTGCGGCAACACCGACGGGTCCGTGGGCGAGCCGCCGGGGGCGACGCTCACCGGGGTGTCGCTCCGGGTCTGGAAGTCGCCCGGGCTCTCGAACTGCACGCCGAACGCCTCACGGACCGAGCCCATCATCGTGCGGAACTCGACGACGTCCATGTTGGCGAAGGACAGGAGCAGCACGAAGAACGTCAGCAGCAGCGACATCATGTCGGCGAAGGTCGCCATCCACGCGGGCGCTCCCTCCTCGACCTCTTCCTCGTCACCGTCCATCTCAGGCCGCCTTCTTCTCGCCCTCGCGCTCGGTCGGAGCGAGGCGTGCCTCGAGCTTCTCCTGGATGACCGCCGCGTTCTGGCCCTTGACGATGGACTGGATGCCCTCGATGACGACGACCATCCGCGCCGTCTCCTCCTTGCTGCGGAGGCCGAGCTTCTCGGCGATGGGACCGCAGACCACGAACGCGACGACCGCGCCGTACATCGTGGTCAGGAGCGCGACCGCCATGGCCGGTCCGATCGACGAGGGATCGTCGAGCGACTGGAGCATCTGCACCAGGCCGATGAGGGTGCCGATCATGCCCATCGAGGGCGCGGTGGCGGCCATGAACTTGAACAGCTTCTGACCGCGGCTGTGGCGGTCCTTCATCGCGACCAGCTCCGCCTGGAGGGTCCCGATGATCTCCTCCTCCGGCATGCCGTCGACCGCCATGCGGATGCCCTTGGCCATGAAGCCGTCGTCGATCTGCTCCTTCTCGAGCGCGAGCACGCCCTCGCGGCGGGCGATGGCGCTGAGCTCGACGATGCGCTTGATGGTGTCGCTGGCGCTGGCGACCTTGCCGCCCTTGATGGCGTTCATCGCGACCTTGAAGGCGCCGAGCACGCGCTCGAGCCGCTCCATGATGAGCGTGCACGCCATCGTACCGCCGAGGACGATCAGCAAGCTGGGGATGTCGATGAACGAACCCAGCGACCCGCCCATGACGATCGAGCCGAGGATGAGGCCGAAGCCGAGTACGATGCCTACGATCGTTGCGATGTCCACCTGACGTCTCCTCCGAGCGGCCTCCCGCCGCTCTCGTTCTCTCTATCGGCGGACAGATGCCCCGACTTGAGTCAACCGGTCGCGGCCATCTGCGGCGGCGAGGTGTCGGAGCGCCGCGGCGCCCCCTCGAGCAGGTCGCTCGCCGCGTCGCAGGAGCGCGCGTCGAGCTCCACCCCGTAGTGGAACCCCGCCACCGAGACGTGGCGCACCACGCCGCGGAGCTGCGGTCGGCCCGGCAACCCCACGAGGGTCAGCGACAGCTCGTCGCCGATCTCTCCGCCGAGGTGGCCTTCGATCATGGTCCCGCGCGGCGAGAGGTCCTTCATGCGCGCCTGGAACGTGCGGCCGCCGAACGCGACGCGGAGCGCGTGGTCCGTCTCCACGCGCTCTTCGCGCCGGAGGTAGTCGATGAGGGTGACCCCGAGGATCTTCTCGTCCGTCTCGCGCACCGGCTCGTCGCTGACGTTGCCCGGGTCCTCCGCGGGCGGCGCCTGGCGCGCCTCGCGGATGGCCTGCACGTCTTCGGTGACGAGCGCCTCTGCGAGGCTGCGGAGCGCGAGGCTGGCCTCGTGCCCCGGGTGGCTGAGCAGGAAGGGGCGGCGCCGCGTCACGGAGTGATGGACCTCGCGGTTCATCGACAGGTGGGCGCCCACGGGGACCGCCACGTCCAGGAAGTCGCTCGCCATGCGCGAGAGCGCGGCGAGCACCTTCCGCTGGTGCGGCCCCTCGAGCATGTTGCCGACGATGCGCGTGGCGAAGCCGGTCGTGACCTGCTCGAAGGCGTGGTCGAGCCCGGCGCGCTCGTCGCGCGCGCGGCGGCGCAGGTCGCTGACGCGGTCGGTCTCGCGGTGCCCACAGACGAGCTTGAAGGCCTCGCGCTGGGCGTGGTTCTCGAGCCGCTGGGTGAGCCCCCGGTGCACGGCCGCCTTGAGGAAGCAGTAGGCGTTCTGCATCGCGGGCAGCTGCGGAGAGCTGACCACCAGGCGCAGATCGCCCAGCTCGAAGAAGTCGAGGACGTTGAAGCTCACCCCGGCGCCGACGTCGATGACCACCACCTCGGCGTCGAGCCGGCGGATGTGGCGCATGACCTTCAGCTTCTGCGCGTGGTTGAGGTTCGCCGCGCCCGGGACCGCGCCGATGCCCGGCACCAGGAACAGGCGCGGGGCGCCGGTCGGGCTCGCGATCTCCTCGAGCGACCGCACGTCCTTGTCGAGGAAGGCCTGGAGCGACTGCCCGGGCCGGTCGATGCCGAAGAGGGTGTGTTGGTTCGCGGCGCCGAGGTCGGCGTCGATGATCACGGTTCGAAAGCCGAGATCAGCGATCGCCACACCCAGGTTGGCGGCGACGACGCTCTTGCCGACGCCCCCTTTGCCGCCTCCGACGGAGATGCAGACCGGTCCGGAATGAGTCACGTGAGCTGAATCGGCCGTGCGTTGGAGATCTTGAGCGACGACGCTCGGACTCTCAGCCCACCCGGCGGAGCTTCGCCCGGATCGGGACCTCGGTCTCGTAGACGCGCTTGACGCCGTCGCCGAGGGAGGCCTCCACCGCGCGGATGTCCCGCACGAGGCGCGCGAAGCCCTGGGGCTCGATGGACGCGGACTGGTCGCTGCCGAACATCGCCCGGTCCAGGGTGACGTGGCGCTCGACCACGCAGGCCCCGAGGGCGACCGCGGCGACGGAGGTGGCCAGGCCGAGCTCGTGCCCGGAGTACCCGATCGGCACGCCGTAGCGCTCCTTCAGCATCGGGATGCAGTGAAGGTTCAGCTCCTCGTTCTTCGAGGGGTAGGTGCTCGTGCAGTGCAGGATGATGAGGTCGTCGGTGCCGAGGACCTCGACCGCGTGGTCGATCTCCTCGAGCGTGCTCATCCCGGTGCTGATGATGATCGGCTTGCCGGTGGCGCGCTTCGCGCGGAGCAGCGCGTCGTCGGTGATGCTGGCCGACGCGACCTTGTAGGCCGGCACGTCGAACTGCTCCATGAAGGCGACCGAGGGCTCGTCCCAGCAGCTCGCGAACCAGTGAAGGCCCTTCTCCGCCGCGTGCCGCCCGATCGCGTGGTAGGCGTCGGCGTCGAACTCGAGGTGGCGCTTGAGGTCACCGTTCGTGGTGCCGAAGGGCGTCTCGCGGGGGCGCGCCAGCTCCTCGGCCGTGTAGACGATGTCGAGGGTGCGCTTCTGGAACTTCACCGCGTCCGCGCCGGCCTCGGCCGACACGTCGGTCAGCTGGTTGGCGAGCGCGACCTCGCCGTTGTGGTTGATGCCGATCTCGCCGATGACGTAGCAGGGCTCGCCGTCGCCGACCCAGCGCTCTCCGATCTTTACCTTGGTCATGATTCTTTCCCTTCTTCAACCGAACAGCAGCTGCTCCGCGACATCGCAGATGGCGTGGAGGGCGGCGGTGTGGATCTCCTGAACTCGCGCCGTGTGACGCGAGGGTGCTCTGAGGACGAGGTCGGCGGTGGGGCTCCCGCCCTGGCCGACGATCGCGATGGTGGTCAGCCCGAGCTCGTTCGCGGCGTCGAGGGCCGCGAGCACGTTCTTGCTCGTGCCGCTGGTCGACATGCCGACGAGGACGTCGCCGCGTCGGCCGAGGCCGCGCACCTGACGAGCGAAGACCTCTTCGTAGCCGTAGTCGTTCGCGATGCAGGTGATGACCGAGGGGTCGACGGTGAGCGAGACGGCGGGCAGCGCGGCCCGCTCCATGCCCATCCGGCCGATCAGCTCGGCGACGAAGTGCTGCGCGTCGGCCGCGCTGCCGCCGTTGCCGCAGGCGAGGATCTTGCCCCCGCCGCGGATCGACTCCGCGCAGACGGCGCCGGCCTCCGCGATCTGGGTGGGCAGGGTCTGCGCCGCGAGCGCCGCGGTGCGGCTGAGCTCGAGGAGCGCCTCCCGCGCCCGGATGACGCCGACGTCTTCCTCGCGCTCGAGGTCTTCCCGCTCGATGGCCTCCCGCTCGACGACCATCCCCCACGCGGGGCCGGGCTTCACCGGGGCGCTGGAATCGGGCCAGAGGCTGTCTTCGAGCGACATGGATTCTTCACGCGACACGGCGCACTCCTTCCGAGGCGTCGCGCCGCGCCGCGAGGATGGCGTCCGCCACCTCTCGCACCGCGCCGTCGCCGCCGATCTTCTCCGTCACCCAGACCGCCGCCGCCTTCGCGGCCGGGGTCGCGTCCGCGACCACGACGGGCACGCCCACCTGCTCGAGCGCGCCGAGGTCGTTCACGTCGTTGCCGACGAACGCCACCTGGCGCGGCGAGAGCTTCGCGTCCGCCAGGATCCGGCCGACCGCGGCGCGCTTGTCCGCGATGCCCTGATGGCAGCGGATGCCGAGCTTGGCGCAACGCGCGGCCACGACCGGGTTGGTCTCGGTGGAGACGACCTCCACCCGCACCCCCGCGTCCCGCAGGCGGGCGATGCCCCAGCCGTCCCCGCGGTGGCAGGTGACCGACTCGGTGCCGGTCTGGTCGACGCTGACGCGGTTGTTGGTCAGCACCCCGTCGAAGTCGAGGAGCACGAGCGAGAGCGGCGCGAGGAGCGCGGGGTCCGCCTTGGGCACCTCGCTGATGAGCAGCGCCTCCATCAGCGCGAGGTCCTCCGGCTCGTCGACCTGGAAGGAGTCCCGCATGCGCATGGGGTAGGTGGCGACCTTCCCGCCGAGGCGGTTGTTCTGCTCGCGGAGCACCCACGGGGCGAAGACGTAGATGGAGCCGTTCTCGACCACGTCCTCGGGCGCGTCCTGCCGGCGCGGGCGGTGCGTGTGGTCGTAGTTGAGCGAGCGCGGCCCGTCGCCGTGCTGACGCCACACGAAGCCGTGGGTCGGGCAGCAGGAGAAGAGCGAGTCGGCCTCGGCCTCGACCAGCGTGGCGATGGCGTCGCCGATGTCGTTGGGCTGCCGGAAGGGCGACGTGCACTGCAAGAAGACCACGAGGTCGGGCACGTAGCCGTCACGGGCCTCGAGGGTGTCGAGGGTGTGGGTCAGCGCGGACTCGCTCGAGGCGGTCGGGCCGGCGAGCGTGGTCGGCCGCTCGATCACCTCCGCGCCCCAGGCGCGCGAGACCTGCGTGATCTCGCGGTCGTCGGTCGAGACGACCACCCGGGTCACCGCCTCGGTGCGGAGCGCCTGCGTGATCGTCCAGGCGATGAGCGGGCGGCCGCCGAGGGCGCGCACGTTCTTGCGAGGGATGCCCACCGAGCCGCCGCGGGCGGGGATGATGGCCAGGATCTCCTTGCGCTGTTTCATCGGGCCGCGACCTCCGCCAGGAACGGGCTCTGCTTCACGCGGAGCTGGCCGAGCGTGGCGCCGACCAGCGCGCGGGTCTCGCGCTGCGCGATCTGGACGAGCTCCGCCTTGCGCGTCTTCGCCTGCGCGCTGAGCGCGTCCCGCTGGGCCGAGGCCTCGCGCACGGCCGAGACGAAGCGCTCGGTGCGGCACTCGCGGTCGAAGTCGAAGAGATCGATGTGCTGGCTCTTCGGCGAGCCGAACTCCTCTTGCATCCACCCGTTCGAGCGCGTGGTGGAGAGGCTGACCACCGGGGTGCCCATCGCCCAGGGCAAGATCACCGAGTGAAGGCGTTGACCGAGCACGAGGTGGAGCTTCTCGTAGACGCCGGCGAGCAGGCCGGGGTGCAGCAGGTCCGCGCCCTGGTAGATGGCCGGCACCTCCTCGTGGAGCAGCAGCAGCGCGTCCTCGGGGAGCGAGGCGCGCAGCAGCCGCCCGACCTCGAGGTCGCCCGCCGTGAGCAGGTGCGGCGTGAAGACGATCTGGTAGCCGTCTTCTTCGACCAGCTGCTTGCAGGTCTCGACGAGGGTCTGGATGTAGCGCTCGAAGCTCTGGCTGAAGGGCGCGGGGAAGCGCTCCTCGGGGCGGTCGATCCGCAGGCAGAGGCCCAGCGACTTCCGGCTCGGGTCGAGGCGCGGCAGGTGCACCCGCGCGGGCTCGACGTGGAGCGCGCAGTCGGGGACGAACGAGACGCCCTCGGTCACCCCGAAGGCCTCCTCGAGCTTCTTCACCGAGCCGTGCTCACGCACCGAGAAGTGGGCCGCGTGCTTCACCGTGGCGCGCACGTGGCTCGCGGTGTGCGCGGGGAAGTGCTCCGGCGCGAAGGCGCGGTAGTTGTAGCCCGTGGAGTAGATCGCGAAGGGCACCTCGAGGCTCGGGATCAGCTCCTCGGGGATGTCGAAGCCCCAGCCGCTGGCGGACTTGTCGGCGCCGCGGTGATAGAGGAAGCCGCCGCCGCCCATGACGAGCAGGTCGTACGACTGGTTGATCGTCGCGATCGTCTCCTCCCGGAAGGGCAGGTCGTAGATGAACGACTGGTCGACGATGACGTCGAGGCCGGCCGCGTCGACGGCGTCTCCGAAGACGCGCAGCCAGCCGGCGAAGATGGCCTGGTCGCCGAGGTTGTTGCCGTTGCCGTTCAGGACGAGCACGCGGCGCTGTGCGTTGTCGGTCATGTTCTGGCGATCCCTTCGGAGCCCGCGAGCCGCGCGTGGCAGAGCTCGATGAGGCGTTGACACTGCTGCTTGAGCGCAGCCGGATGAGGCCCCTCCACCACCGCGGTGGCGAGGGCGAGCGCGGCGCGCGGGGCGCCCGCTCGGGAGAAGACGTCGAGGAGCGCCTCGACGCTCTCGCGGGTGTGCACGGCGAAGCCCGGGCGGCGGAGCATCTGGGTGAGCACGCCGAGGCGGTCCATCGAGACGTGACCCGACAAGATTTCCTCCTTGACGCGCTGCACGTGCCGGTAGGTGTCCAGACGCTCGGCGATCCAGTCGCCGCCCTGCCCCGGGTCGGGGAGCATCGCGTGGGCGAAGGGACGCGGGAGCGTCTCCCCCGGCGTCGCGTCGGGCGTGCCGGTCATGAAGAGCGAGCCGCCGTCGGCCATCTTCTGCGGCGCCAGCCCGGCCCGCGCGAACATCGCGGCTAGGGTGTTGGCGCCGAAGCTCGTCAGGTGCGCGTTCTGGAAGAAGTTGCCCTCGAGCGCGCCGTACGGCTGGGTGACGTTGGGCACCTCGATGAGGAGGGTGCCGCCCGGCTTCAGCCAGCTCGCGAGGCGCGTCAGCGCGGCGAGGGGCTCGTGCAGGTGCTCGAGCACGTGGAACATCTGCACCTGGTCGAAGCGCTCGTCCTCGCTCGGCGCGTACTCCTCGAGGAGCCCGACGAAGACGTCGACGCCGCGGGCGATGGCCTGCGCCGCCTCCTCGGGGCCTGGCTCGACGCCGAAGACCTCGACGCCGCCGAGGCGCTTCATGTGCATCAGGGTCTGGCCGTCGCGGCAGCCCACCTCGAGCACGCGCTGGCCGGCGGTGAGGTCGCCGAGCCGGAGCGCGACCTGCGCCTGGCTCTGGTAGCGGGCCGCGCGGGCCTCGGCGTAGCCCTCGTCGTCCGGGCCGACGAAGCGTCCGCCGCCCGGCACGGGCAGCTTCACCGTGCGGTACTGCGCGCGGTAGGGGCCGCGGTAGTAGGCGTCCATCGCCTCGGGGCACGGCCGCGGGTTCACCCGCACCAGCCCGCAGCCGCGGCACGCGACGTTGCGCACGTCCATCCCGAAGCGCGCGCGGGTGCCGACCACGATGGCGTCGTCGGGGTCCCGGTCGCAGAGCGAGCAGGGCACGCTCTCGTGCTGGGCGGGGTCGGTCCAGGGTTCGGAGGTCACGCCCCAAGCCTCAGCACGATGGATGCCAGGCCCCCTCGGGCCCCGGATCGCGGGCGATTCCATCGAAACAGCCAAGAGCCCGACGCTGGATCGTCGAGCGTCTGACGGTTCTCCGGACCCGAGCGACGGAGACGTGGCGCTCGTCCTACGCGGGCCGCGTGGCGCGCCGCTTGCTGAACGCGAGCGCATGCAGCCCACCCTCTTCGAGAGCGAGACCGGACTCCCCAGCCTGCGCTTCGGCGCCGAGCCCCTGGAGGATCCCGTCGATCCGGTCGTGGCGGCCGAGATGTTCGCGGGGCCCGAGACCGTCTCCGCCAGCGACCACGTCGTGCTCTTCGGAGCGGGGCTCGGCTACCGGGTGCAGCGCCTGCGGGAGCTCGGCCGGGACCCGATCGTGTTCGAGCCGTGCGGCGCCGCGCTCGAGCTGGCCAGGGCGCACGGCCCCGGGGTCGAGGGGGCGCAGGTCTTCACCGATCTGACGAAGCTGCACGAGCACCTGCTCGGGGTCTCGCGGCCCGACCAGAACACCATCCTCCTTCACGCGCCCCCGTACGCCCGCGCGTTCCCGGACGCGCTGAGCGCGGTGGCCAGCCTGATCAACGAGGTGCAGGGCCTGGTGATGCTCCGGCGCAACAGCGTGCAGGAGCGCGCCGCCTTCCTCACCGAGCGCGCGCTCGAGAACCTGCCGCGCCTCGCGGACGTGCCGTCCATCGCGTCGCTCTCGGGGGCGCTCGAGGGAGTGCCCGCGTTCATCGTCAGCGCGGGGCCGTCGCTGGACAAGAACCGGCACCTGCTGGCCGAGGCGTCGAAGCGCGGCGCGGTCTTCGCGGTGAACACCTCCGCCCCCGTCATGGCCGCCATCGACGCGCCGATCGACCTGCTCGTGGCCATCGAGGCGCTGGACGTCTCCGAGCCGATGAAGAAGGCGGCCCACGTGACCCGGGCCCTCGCGCTCGATCTGACGAGCGGCGGCCCCAACTTCGAGGTCGACGTCGCGCGCAAGGTCTGCTTCCTCGCCAACGCGGCGCAGTATCGCTGGCTCGGCGACGCGCTCGGCATCGGCGTGCTCGGCTACGGCGGCTCGGTCGCCACGGCCGCCTTCTCCCTCGCGGCCGCGCTCGGGGCCGACCCCATCGTCGTGCTCGGTCAGGACCTGGCCTACACCGACGGCCGCGGCTACGCGTCCGACACCCTCTTCGAGGGCACGGTGGTGCGGCGCGAGGGCCCGCTCCTCCACATCGACCGGGTGGCGAAGTGGGACGAGATGACGCGCGCCGGCGGCCTGAAGGTGCCGTCGAAGGTGCGCCCCGCGGTCGACGTCCCGGCCTGGGGCGGCGGCACCGTCTGGAGCACGCACGAGCTGACGCTCTTCCGGCGCTGGTTCGAGATGGCCGCGCGCGAGCTGCGCGGGGTGCGGCGCCTGGTCAACGCGACCGAAGGCGGGGCCTCCATCGAGGGGTTCGAGGAGACGGCGCTCGAGGCGCTGCTGGCGGAGCTGCCCGAGCGCACGCACGACCTCCACGCGCGCATCGACGCGGCGCCCACCGTGCCGAGCGCGCGCATCCGCGAGGTGGCGAGCGAGGCGGCCCGGAGCGCCGGCGCGCTGGCCAACGCGGCGAGCAAGGTGGTCAAGGGGCTCCAGCGCCGCAACGCCAAGGCGGCCCGGAAGGCGAGCGAGCAGGTGAAGGCGCGGGCGAAGGAGTCGCCCCTCGCGGAGTCTCACGTCGCGCCGGCGCTGATGGAGATCATGGCCGACGACGCGCTGGCCCCCGCGGAGCGAGAGCGGCGCACCTACGCGGCCATCGAGAGCTCCGCGAAGAAGGTCGCCGCGCTCGCCAAGCGCGCCGCGCGCTGATCCCGGATCAGGCGCAGGGCGCAGCGCTCAGGGCGCAGGCCGCGCCGGAAGATACGGACACGAGGAGTCCTCGAGGCAGTGGTGGCCCTCGGGGTCGCTCACGTACGGCAGGTCTTGCCCGCCCGTCCGCATGTAGCGGCCCAGCAGGTTGAACGTGTAGACGCCGATGTCGAACGGCACCTCGCTGTTGTACATCTCGTCCGGGTTCACCCCGTGGATGCCGCGCGGGATCACGTACCCGTTGAGCACCCCGCCCATGTCCGTGTCCGGCGCGAACGACCAGACCGCGTCGTCGGACGGGCTCGACATCGGACGCATCTGCCGCACCCAGCGGAGCGGCGGGTCGAGGCGCACCGGGCGCAGGCCGCCGTCCGCCTCGTGCATCTGCGAGCGGCCATCCGGGTTGAAGGTGAGGAGCCCGTCGCTGAGGTCGTCGACGTCCGAGAGGAAGTCGTCCGCGCCCTCCACCGGGTGCCGGTTCAGCCACGGGATGCCCTCGAGCACGTGCCTCTGGATCAGCACGTCGTTGGGCGTGGGCATGCCCTCGTAGCGGCCCGCGAAGCTCGCCGGCGCCCGCCACTCCGCGTAGGCCTCGGGCGCGTCGGGGGGCAGGAAGGGCAGCACACCGGCCGCGCGCGCGTAGGCGTTGCCCGTCGCGAGGCACACGTTCGCGTCGCCGATGGTCTGCAGCATCAGCAGGTTGTTGGCGGGCCGCTCGACGCCGGCGACCTCGCGAGGCTCGAGGAAGACCCGGCGCGCGTAGTTGATCGGGTCGCCGGACTCGAGCGCGATCTGCGCGAGCATCACCAGGCGTCGAAGATCCGGGGTCTGGCGCTGACGGCCGAAGCCGTGCGTGGGAGCGACGAGCGCCTCGCCCTGCTCCCAGATCTGGTCCTCGAAGCGCGCGCAGTTCGGGCAGCGGCCCGCGCCCGCCACGCCGTTGGAGACCTGGAACGTGTCGACCACGACGTCGGGCGTCGGGGCCTCTCCGCGCCACTCGCAGCTCCCGAACTGGATGTCCGCCAGGGCGTCCTCGTAGAGCTCCACCACCACGGGGTCGCCCGCGTCGGCGGGGATCGGGACGCGGAACTGGCTCGGCCCGCCGAAGACGCCGCCGCAGCGGACGATGTCCCCGTCCAGGTTGCGCACCACCATCACGTCGTCCTCGTCGTACTGCCCGGGCAGGCACGCGAACTCGGTGCGGGCGGCGCGCGTGAGGCTGGTGGAGAGGAAGTAGAGCGAGGTCTCGCCCGCGGCGCAGCCGCTGTCGCGCCCGGGCTCGGAGCCGGCGCGCCCCATCACGAACGGGCCCATCAGCCGCAGGATCATCGCGGGCAGCACGGAGCCGTTCTCGGTGCGGATGGCCACGTCCGAGAGGCCCCCCGCGCCGACGATCGGCGCCGCGGAGGTGATCGCGGGCTCCATGCCGGCGAACATCGCCGACGTGATGCCGCCCAGCGAGCCGCCGGTGAAGTGGTAGTTCGCGTCCGGCCCCCCGAAGTCGGGCGTGCCGTCCGAGTCGAAGTCGCCGGCCACGTCCACGCTGCCGTCGCCGTCGTAGTCGCCGTCGAATTCGAGCGTGCCGAGCGAGCGCTCCTCGAGCGTCACCGGCGTCGCGGGCCGGCCGTCGAACGACCGCAGGATGCGGACCGCCTGCATGTGGTCGACGACCGTCTGGCGCACCGAGTCCCGCGTGTGGAACACGCTCGCGGTCCAGAAGTTCACGCCGCTGTCGAGCGTGCCGTCGCCGTCGTGGTCGCGCGCGCGCCCGGCCGCGACCGCGCGAATGGTCGGGCTGAGGCACTCGCTGCCGAAGAAGGCGTCGTAGAGGCGCAGCTCGTCGTCGTCGAACTCGAGGCCGTGGCCGTGCGCGTTGAGGAGCGCCACCGCCATGCCGTGCTGCATCATCAGGCCGCCGAAGAGGAGCGCCTCGCCGTTGTTGCTGCCGTGGCCGTGCACGTAGATCGACGTGTCGAAGGGCTGCTGGTGCTCCGCGGTCTCCTTCGGGACCATGACCAGCGCGCCGAGCACCTCGTTCGTGACGCGCGCCTCGCCGGTCATGTGGTCGATCTGGAACGCGTCGTTCAGGTCCTCTTGATCCGGGTTCTCGAAGAAGTAGGGCGAGTCGAAGTAGAACATCACCACGTGATCGAGCTGCGCCCAGCTCGCCATGTAGTTCTCGATCTGATCGTCGGTGAGCCCGAACGCCTGCTCGGCGATGGCGCGCAGCACGGTGCGGAAGCGATCGCCGTCGGCGATGTAGGTGCTCTGCCCCTCCACCGTGCAGCTCTGCCCGCGCGAGGGCCCCTGCATCTGGGCAGGCGCGGTGGCGACCGGGAAGTCCTCCGCGAGGTGCGCCATGAGCCCCTCGCCGTAGAGGCCGTCGCGGATCATGTCCATGTCGGCGGTGACGGACTGCGTGGTGAACGTCCACGCGAACGCCACGCCCTCCCAGCCGCGATCCGCGAGGTCGCCGTAGAGCTCGGGGTGGGCCGCGAAGTGGGCCGGCAGCTCCTCGAGCGGCTCGGTCTGCCGGAGGTGATGCACGGTGGAGAAGGGCGAGCGGACCGGCTCGCCGTCCGCGCCGCGGAGCCGATCGGTGACCACGACGGCGTAGGTCGTGCGCTGATCGAGCGGGAGGATCGGGCGGAGGATCAGCGTGTCGGTCTCACGCTCGTAGAACCACAGCATCCGGTCGTGGGTGTCGATGAAGTCGGTCCCGAGCTCCCCGTCGATGGTGTTCGGGTGGTCCAGGACCCCGTCGAAGTCGGTGTCCTCGCCGACGTCGAGCACGCCGTTGCCGTTCCGATCCTCCTCGACCGTCTCGAAGAGGATGTTCGACTCGCCGTCGCGCGGATCGTTCTCCCAGTACTGGTCGACGTGCGTGGCCGTGTAATAGAAGTTGCCACCGTTGAGGTCGAGCAGGGCGGGGACGCCGGTCTCCATGTTGATGACGTAGACGGCGTGGTCGGGGAAGTCTCGCTCGTGGAAGTTGTCGGCCCCGCCCTGGCGCTCGAGCAGATCCGCGACGTCGATCTCGGCGTCGAAGGGGATCGTGATGGGGGCGAACGTGCCCCAGCCGTCCAGCTCGTCGAAGTAGCGGCGGATCTGCCGCTCGGTCTCGGTGTCGACGAGCAGGCTCGCGTTCAGGCGACGCCCGGTCGCGCGCGAGGGGTCGGGCCAGGTCGCCACGTCGTTCGGCAGCGGGATGTCCGGGAGGGGCTCCGCGTAGAGGTCCCAGAGGATGCGCGGGCCGTCGCCCTCGGGCGTGGCCCGATGCCCCTCGGGGAGATCGCTGGCGCAGCCGCCGAGCAGCAAGAGAAGAAGCGAGAGCCCACCAAACCGCATCATCAACCTCGAGAGTCGAGAACCCGGGCGAACGCTAGCAGCACATCGGTGCGGGGAAAAAGCGGTGAGGCAGAATGCGACCGCGCGGTTTCCCCTGGCGCCCCGGACCTCCTATCATCCGCGCCCGGTGACGGCGTGGGCGCGGAGGGCGCCCTGACCTCCGTGAGGACTCCATGTCTCGATCAATCTCGCTTCGCTTCGTGTGCGTCCTGGCGCTGGCCTGGGCGCTGATTCCCAACCTGGTGGCGGCGCAACCGGAGGCACCCGCCGCGGAGACGCCCGCCGCGGAGACGCCCGCCGCCGCGGCCGATCCGGAGCCCGAGGAGGCGCCGGTCCCCGCGCCGACGGAGCCGACCCCGCCCCTGGAGGCCACGGACGACGCACCGACGCCGACGCCGACGCCGGCGCCGACGCCGACGCCGACCGAGGCCGAGGACGACGCGCCGCCCGCGCGCACCGAGGTGGATCTCGAGGCCTGGCTCGAGGCGTCGCCGCCCTTTCACGCGCCCGAGGTCGAGCTGGAGGAGGAGGGCCCGCCCAGCTACGAGCCGTTCTTCACCCTGGGCGGCGAGTACCGCTTCCGCCTCAACGCGATGAGCGACATCCCGCTGCGCCCTCTCCCCCGCACGGATCCGGCGAGCTCCGGACAGCTGGGGCAGAACTACTGGGCCGAGCAGTGGCTCCGCCTGCGCATGCAGACCGGCTTCCGACCCGAGCTGCGGCTCATCGCCGAAGGGGACGTGCTCTACGGGGTGGCCTTCGGCGACCTGGCGCAGGGCACCTCGACCGCGATGTGGCCGCGCGACGAGTACGGCTACCCCGGCATCCGGCTGCGCCACCTCTACCTCGAGTGGCTGACCCCGGTCGGTCTCCTCCGGCTCGGGCAGATGGGCTTCTCGTGGGGCCTCGGCATGGTGGCGAACGGGGGCGACCAGCAGCCGGTCTTCGGCGACTACCGCTACGGCGACCTCGTCCGGCGCGCGCTCTTCGCGATCAAGCCCGACGGCCTCGAGAGCCCCTACGCGATCGGCGTCGGCTTCGACTGGGTCGCGTGGGATCAGACGGCCGACTTCGAGCGGCGCGGCGACGTCGCGCTCCAGGGCCTGCTCGCCTTCCAGTACGACGACACGGCGAAGCGCAACACGGTCGGGGCCTACGTCGCCTATCGACACCAGGAGAACCGGCTCGGCGACGTGCTGGACGTGGTCGTCGGCGACGTGTTCGCGCGCTGGCACGTCGAGGACGGGACCGGCGGCCGACTCTTCGCCGCGCTCGAGGCGGCGTACATCCGCGGCGAGACGACCTTCGCCCGCACCAACGAGCGCGAGCGGCAGGACGTCGAGCAGCTCCTGGGCGTCTTGCAGCTCGGGCGGCTCCACCCCGACATCGACCTCGTCCTGGAGACCGGCTACGCGTCGGGCGACTCCGACACCTACGACGCCATCCAGAGCCGCGGCACCTTCGACCCCGACCACCGGGTGGGCCTGATCATGTTCAGCGAGGTCCTGGCCGCGCAGACCGCGCGCGCGGCGCACCTCGCGCAGTCGGACGCGCTGGTGGCCCGCCCGAGCCGCGGCGCCGAGCTGATCCCCACCAACGGCGGCGTCGCGGGCGCCTTCTATCTCTTCCCCTACGCCATCTGGCGGCCGTGGGAGTGGATCGAGGGGCGCCTCGGCGGCGTCTTCGGCTACGCGACGAGCGACGTCGTCGACCCCTACGCGCAGCAGGCGCTCTCCGAGTCGCAGAACTTCCGTGGGGGCGACCCGCGGCAGCGCGAGCTCGGCTTCGAGATCGACGCGTCCATCCTGTTGCACGGTGATCTGACCGACGACCTCGTGCTGTCCGGCGGCGTCGAGGGCGGCCTCTACCTCCCGGGCGCGGCCCTGAACGACGCGGCGGGAGACGGCCTGGGACCCATCGGCCTCGTGCGCGCTCGGCTCGGACTGAGCCTCTGACCCCGCGCCGATCACTCCGCTGATCTTTTCGTTCAAGCCCGCGCCGGGTTCGCCCGAATCTCTCTGCGAGCACGGCGCGACAGGGCGCCACAAGACGAGAAAATCAAGCAGTTGGCAAGGGTCGGGATGACCCGGAACCACACTCAAGGAGGAGTGACATGGCCATCACGATGAACACGAACGTTGCGTCCATCAACGCACAGCGGAACCTCAACAAGACCCAGGGCAGCCTGATGGGCAACTTCGGTCGCCTCTCGACGGGCCTGCGGATCAACACCGCGGCGGACGACGCGGCCGGCCTCGCCATCAGCGAGAAGCTGAAGAGCCAGATTCGCAGCCTCTCGCAGGCCGAGCGCAACGCCTACGACGGCAACAGCCTGCTGCAGGTGGCCGAGGGCGCGATGAACGAGGTCAGCGGCATCCTCACCCGGATGCGTGAGCTCGCGGTTCAGTCGGCCACCGACACGGTCGGCGGCACCGAGCGCGGCTTCCTCAACCAGGAGGTCGACGCCCTCCAGGCCGAGCTCGACCGCATCGGCGAGGTCACCGAGTTCAACGGCGCCAAGCTGCTCGACGGCGGCACCACCGGCACGACCTTCAACTTCCAGGTCGGCATCGGCGCCACCACGAACGACCGCATCGCGGCCACCATCAAGGGCACCAAGTCGGCCGACCTCGGCGCGGTCACCGGCGGCGCGGTCAGCTCGGTCGCGGGCATCGACCTGACCACCATCACCGGCGCCCAGAACGCGCTGGCGGTCATCGACCAGGCCATCTCGGACGTCTCGAGCCGCCGCGCGGACCTCGGCGCGGTCCAGAACCGGATGGTGGTGACCATCGCGAACCTGGGCACGGCCCGGGAGAACCTCAGCGCCGCGAACAGCCGGATTCGCGACGTCGATGTGGCAGCCGAGACGGCGGCCATGACCCGAAACAACATCCTGATGCAGGCCGGAACCTCGGTCCTCGCTCAGGCCAACCAGCAGCCCCAGATCGCTCTGTCGCTGCTCGGCTGACGCGCGCCCCCCGGCACGGGGCATTTTCACGGAGAACGAAGGCGGTCCGCATCAGCGGGCCGCCTTCGTTCTTTCCGTCCGTCTCGTTTTGAGACGCCAACTATTCGAGATAGCTGAACTTTTTCTCTCAAGAGTGTTCCGAGTCCGACCGATTGAATGGGTGTCGAAGGGTGGGCTGGCACCTCCCCTCCGATGACGGGTCTGGAAGACCCGTGTTTTTGACAGCTCACGGAGGAGAACAAAATGGCAATCACAGTCAACACGAACGTCGCGTCCATGAACGCGCAGCGGAACCTCGGTCGCACCCAGAAGTCCTTGATGGGCAACCTGGGACGGCTCAGCACCGGTCTCCGCATCAACACCGCCGCCGACGACGCCGCCGGTCTGGCCATCAGCGAGAAGCTGAAGAGCCAGGTACGAAGCCTCTCCCAGGCGGAGCGGAACGCCAACGATGGCGTGTCCCTCCTGCAGACCGCGGAGGGCTCCATGAACGAGGCGAGCGGCATCCTGACCCGGATGCGAGAGCTCGCCGTGCAGTCGGCCAACGGCACGCTCGGGTCCACCGAGCGCGGTTTCCTGAACGACGAAGTCACCGCCCTGTCGAGCGAGCTCGACCGGATCGGTAGCGTCACGGAGTTCAACGGGACCAAGCTGCTGGAAGGCGGCTCCACGGGGACGAGCTTCTCGTTCCAGGTGGGTCTGGGCGCGACGAGCAACGACTCGATCAGCGCGACGATCAAGGGCGTGAAGGCGGCCGACCTCGGCGTCATCACGGGCGGCTCGGTGAGCTCCATCGCCGGGATCGACATCAGCACCGCCACCGGCGCGCAGAACGCGCTGGCGGTCATCGACCAGGCGATCACCGACGTCTCGAGCCGTCGGGCCGACATCGGCTCGGTGCAGAACCGCCTCAACGTCACGATCAGCAACCTCGGCAGCGCTCGGGAGAACCTGTCCGCCGCCAACTCGCGGATCCGTGACGTGGACGTGGCCAGCGAGACCGCCGACATGACGAGGAACAACATCCTCATGCAGGCCGGCGTCTCCGTGCTCGCCCAGGCGAACCAGTCGCCTCAGGTGGCACTCGCCTTGCTGGGCTAGTCGCTCGGTGAAGCCCCCCCGTGGAGCCTTCGCTCCACGGGGGGTCTTTTTTTTGGGATTTCCGCTCAGGAGAACGCCTCGACCATCCGATGAACCGTCAGGAAGCCGACAGCGACGTCGGCGAACCGACACCCGAAAGCTCACTCATGCCTGCCATCACCTTCAGCGGACTGTCCACCGGCCTCGACACGGCCGGGATCATCTCGCAGCTCATGCAGCTCGAGCGCATGCCCGTGGACCGGCTGGAGACGAAGAAGAAGAACTACGACTCGCAGGCGAGCAAGTTCCGCAGCCTCGAGACCAAGCTCAAGTCGCTGCAGGACGCGGCCAAGAAGCTGGGCAAGCCCGAGGACGTGCTCACCACCAAGGTGAGCACCAGCGACGAGAAGGTCTTCACCGCGACCTCGAGCGGCGGCGCGGCCGTCGGCCCGACCGACATCCACGTCACCTCGCTCGCCAAGGTCGAGAAGACCTACTCGAACACCTTCGCCGACAAGACCGCCACGGGCGCCTTCGGCACCGGGACGCTGACCCTCCAGGTCGGGTCCGGGGATCCGGTCGACATCACGGTCGACGGGACCGACACGCTCGAGAGCGTGGTCGGCAAGATCAACGGCTCCGGCGCGGACGTGACCGCGGGCCTCATGTTCGACGGCACGAACTATCGGCTGCGGGTCACCGGCAACGACACCGGCGCGGCCAACGCGATCAGCTTCACGGAGACGGGCACGAGCCTCGGCCTCGACGTGCCCGCCAACCAGGTCCAGGCGGCCGTGGACGCGGTGTTCAGCGTGGACGGCTTCGCGATGACGCGCGCCTCCAACACCTTCTCGGACGCGGTGCCCGGCGTGAGCATCACGCTGACCGGCGCCTCCCCCGACGCGACGCCGGCGACGCTCGGCGTGCAGCGCGACACGGACGCGCTCCGGGAAAAAGCGCAGGGCTTCGTCGACGCGTACAACGAGGTCGCGAAGGGCATCAACGCCGAGTTCGCGTACACCGGCAAGGCCAAGGGCGCGGGCAGCCTCGTCGGCGACTCCGCGCTGCGCAGCGTGCAGTCTCGATTGCGGTCATTCATGGGCTCGGCGGTCCCGGGGACGAGCGGCGCCTACCGGACGCTCGCGTCCATCGGCATCCAGACCAACCAGGACGGGACCCTGAAGCTCGACGCGGCCGACTTCGACGAGGCGGTCGGCGCGGACGCGAACGCCGTCAGCACCCTGCTCGCGGGAAACCGGATCGGGGGCATCGACGGCTTCGTGAAGGGCTTCGACGACCTCATCGACGAATTCGTGGACAGCGCCGACGGCATCATCCCCAGCCGCATCGACGCGCTCGAGGGTCGCAACCGCGACATCGACAAGCAGATCGATCGTCTCGAGCTCCGCCTCGAGAAGACCGAAGAACAGCTCGTCAAGCAATACGCCAAGCTCGAAGAGCTGGTGAGCGGGCTGACCAATCAGGGGAACCAGATCATGGCCGCGCTCGTCGGCCTGGGTTGAGACCGAGACCGTAACCGGAGTCACACATGTCGTTCGCTGCACTTCAGTACCAAACCGCGCGCGTCGAGACGGCCTCCCCCGTCCAGCTGGTCGTGGACCTCTACCGGGGCGCGATCCGCTTCATGCGACAGGCGTCAGCCTTCCAGGAGGCGGGCGACACCGCGAACCGCGGGCGCGTCCTGGGCCGGGCGCACGCGATCGTCAGCGAGCTGCAGGCGACGCTCGACCACGACCACGCGCCGGAGCTCTGCGAGGAGCTCGACCGCCTCTACGACTTCGTGCTCTATCAGATCACCGAGTCCAACATTCGCGCCGACGCGAGCCTGCTCCAGCCGGCCATCGAGGTGATGGGCACGCTCGAGGACGCGTGGACGCAGCTCGCGGGTCGCGGGTGAGCGTCCGGGAGCTCATCGCGGCGCTCGACGCCGCCTGGGTCTCGCCCGAGGACGCGACGCTCGAAGGGCTCGCGGAGGCGGTCGCCGCGCGCGCGCCCGTGCTGGACGCGATCACCGCGCTCGATCCGGCCAGCCTCGACGAAGAAGCGCGCGACGCGCTGAAGTCGGCGCTGGAGCGGGTGCACGCGCGCGACGCGGAGGCCCTGGCTGCGCTCGAGGGAGAGCGCGATCGGGTGACGGCGGAGCGCGGCAAGATCGCGCACGCGCGCGGCATGGTCCGCGGCTACCGCAACCTCGCGCCCCACCGGGCCGGCGCGGTGCTCTCCACCGCCTGAGCGCATCCGCGCTACCCTCCCCCGCTGGAGGCTCATGCGGATTCGACTCTTCTCTCTCGCGCTCACGCTCGCGGCCTGTGGCGGCGGCGGCGGCGACGCCGACGCTGGCCTCGGCATGGACGCGGCGATCGCCGACGACGGCGGCGCGCGCGTGGACGCGCCCCCGGTCGAGCCGGACGCTGGCGGGATGGACGACGCCGGCGGAAACGAAGAGGACGCGGGCGGCGACGACGCGGGGACGCGCGACGCGGGCAGCGGCGGCGAAGCGTGCACCCCCGAGCGCGCCTGCGAGGGCGGCCTCGTCTGCGAGGGAGGCCCGAGCTGCGGCGACGCCTGGACCTGCGTCGCGACCGGCATGGCGTGCACCGACGACGCCGCGCCCTACTGCGGCTGCGACGGCGTGACGTTCACCGACTCGGGCTCCTGCCCGACCCGGCCCTTCCGCCACCGAGGCGCCTGCGACGACGGGACGACCTGCGATCGGAGCGCGGTGTCCTGCCGCGCCGCCGAGCCGGTGTGCCCCGAAGGCGAGGTGGCGGAGGTCGATGGAGACTGCTGGAGCTTCCGCTGTGTCCCCATCGACAGCTGTCGCTGCAGCGGGCCCGATGACTGCCCGATGCGGGATTCCTACACCTGTCACATGTTCCGGATGCGCTGCGGCCCGTATCTCTGAGCGGCCATCACTGAGCGGCCGTAGCCGACTCCGGGGCATTTTGGCTGTCAGGGCGCGGGGATGCGCCTATCCCTCCCCTATCAGCGCAGGCTGGCGGGAGAGACAGTGGAGTTTCACATCGACGGGAACGCGGCCTTCACGGTCGCGGCGGCGCTCGCGGCCGGAATGCTCGGCCAGGCCGTGGCTCAGCACCTGCGTCTCCCCGGCATCGTGCTGCTGCTGTTCATCGGCTTCCTCCTCGGCCCGGATGTCGCCAACGTGGTGCAGCCGGGGGTCCTCGGCGACAGCCTCAACCAGATCGTCGGCTTCGCCGTCGCGGTGATCCTCTTCGAAGGCGGGATGAGCCTGAACCTGCGGCGGCTGCGGCGGGAGGAGCGCCCCATCCGGCAGCTCGTCACGGTCGGCGCGCTGGTGAGCCTGGCCACCGGCGCGTGCCTGGTCTGGCTGGCCAAGGGCTGGGGCTGGCAGCGCTCGCTCCTGTTCGGGACGCTCGTCGTGGTCACCGGGCCCACCGTGGTCACCCCGCTCCTTCGCCGCATCCGGGTGAAGAAGACGGTCTCCACGATCCTCGAGGCCGAGGGCGTCTTGATCGACGCGATCGGCGCGATCACCGCCGCGGTCGCCCTCGAGATCGTGCTGCAGCCGAGCAACGGCGCCGCCGTCCTGGCCGGGCCGAGCGTGTTCGGTCGGCTCGCCTTCGGCGCGACCTGCGGGCTGATCGGCGGCGGCGCCCTGTCGCTCATCCTGCGCTACCGCAACATCATCCCCGAGGGCCTCGAGAACCCGTTCACGCTCGCGTGGGCGATCCTCGTGTTCCAGGTGGCCAACGCCACCATCCACGAGACGGGCATCGCGGCCGTCACCGTCGCGGGGTTCGTGGTCGGCAACACCCGCACCCACGTCGGACGCGAGCTGCGCGAGTTCAAGGAGCAGCTGACGGTGATGCTCATCGGGCTGCTCTTCGTGCTCCTCGTCGCCGACGTGCGCCTGGCCGAGCTCCTCTCGCTCGGCTGGTCGGGCCTCTTCGTGGCGTTCGGCTGCGTGTTCCTCGTGCGCCCGCTGAGCGTGGCGGCCGGCACCTGGGGCACGGAGATGACGGCGCGAGAGCGGGTCTTCGCCGGCTGGATCGGCCCGCGCGGCATCGTGGCCGCGGCCGTCGCCTCGCTCTTCGGCTACGAGCTCGACCGCGTGGGCCTCGAGGGCGGCGCCGAGCTGCGGGCGCTCGTCTTCCTCGTCATCGCGGTGACCGTGCTCTGGTCGGCGCTGACCGGCCCGCTCGCGGCGCGCCTGCTCGGTCTGAAGCGCGGCTCGAACGACGGGTGGGCGATCGTCGGGGGCAACGCGCTCGCCCGGACCGTCGGTCGCCTGCTCGTGGACGACGACCAGAGCGTGGTGCTCATCGATCACGACGCCTCGAACGTGCGCGCCATCGAAGACGCGGAGCTGCGCGCCATCCACAAGAACGCCCTCGAGAAGCCGGCGATGGAGCTCGCGCAGCTCGACACGCGGGTGGGCGCGATGGCGATCACGGGCAACGAGGAGGTCAACTACCTCGTCGCGCAGAGGGGCCGACACCGGAGCACGGAGCTGCGCTTCCCGGTCGCGATCACCAGCTGGACGCGCGGGATCACGCCCGCCATGGTCGAGGAGCTCGGCGGCGAGATCCTCTTCGGCGCGCGGGCGGAGGTCGACGCGTGGGCCGAGAAGATCGAGCGCGGCTACGCCTCGGTGAGCTGGTTCGAGCTGCGCGGGCGCACGAATGGGACCGTCCTGACCGGCGCGACCACGCGCCCCGGCTACCTCCCGCTCGTGCACCGGAGGGGCAACGACGCGAGCCCGGTGACGTCGGCGACATCCTTCCGTAACGGCTCGCAGGTGGCCTTCCTGATCGACGAGCAGCACTCGGACGCGGTCACGAAGGCCCTGCGCCAGCTGGGCTGGACCCCGCTGCTGTCGATCCGAGAGCCGTGACCGCGCCTCGCCCCGCCCGCTCGACTCCCGCGGCCCCCGTGGTACATCGGCAGATCTCGACGGGAGCGAGGACATGGGACGCATTTTCGAGACCCGCAAAGCCACGATGTTCGCCCGCTGGGACAAGATGGCGAAGGCCTTCACCCGGGTGGGCCGCGAGATCGCCGTGGCGGTCAAGCAGAGCGGCCCGGACCCGGCCGCCAACCCGGCGCTCCGCCGCGCGATCCAGAACGCGCGCGCGGTCAACATGCCGAAGGACAAGATCGAGAACGCGATCAAGCGCGCCCTCGGCAAGGACAGCGCCGACTACCAGGAGGCGATCTACGAGGGCTACGCGCCTCACGGCGTGGCCGTCATCGCGGTCGCCGCGACCGACAACCCCACGCGCACCATCGCGAACGTCCGCGTGTGCTTCAACAAGGCCGGCGGCTCCATCGGCAACAGCGGCAGCGTGTCGTTCGGCTTCGATCGCATGGGCGTCTTCCGCCTGAACCCCGAGGACGTCTCGGACCGCGAGGAGCTCGAGCTCGACCTGATCGATCACGGCCTCGAGGACATGGGCGAGGGCACGGGCGAGAAGGGCGAGAAGCAGCTCATCGTGCGCTGCGCGCTCGGCGACTTCGGGCGGCTGCAGAGCGCGCTCGAGGAGCGGAACATCGAGCCCGTGTCCACCGCGAGCGAGTTCGTGCCGCAGACCACCGTCGAGCTGGACGACGCGCAGGCCGAGGAGGCGCTCAAGCTGGTCGATCTCCTCGAGCAGGACGACGACGTCCAGCAGGTCTTCCACAACCTCGCCTGAGCGGCGTGAGCAGCAGCGCGACGAAGCCCTCGGGCTCCGGGCCGGGGAGGCCGAAGTCTCCCGCCGGCGCGTCCGACGCCGTGCCGAACACGCGGTCGATCCACGGGAAGAGCGACGCGTAGTTCGCCAGCGCCGCCTCGCGATCGTGGTGCCGGTGGTGAAAGGCCGGCGTGGCCACGAGCCACGCGAGCCAGCCCGGCGTGCGGAGGTTCGCGTGCACGAAGAGGGTGTGCGTCTGCATCGCCACCACGACCGCGGCGTGCTCGGCCAGCGGCAGCCCGAGGAGCGCGAGCGGCGCGTTCTGCGCGAGCGTCATGAGCGCGATCTCGAGCGGGTGCTGCCGGAAGCCGGCCAGCCAGTCCATGTGCGTCGCGCTGTGGTGCACGTCGTGGAGCCGCCGGAGCGGCGCGAAGGCGTGCGCGGCGCGGTGATACGCATAACCCGCCAGCTCGAACGCGAGGAGCCCGAGCGGGAGCGAGACCCACGTGGGGGCGTCCGCGAGCGGCGCGTCGGGAGACGCGAGGGCGGCCAGGATCCCCCCCGCAGAGAGCGCGACGAGCGCGTGGGCCATCACCACCCCGACGGTCGCGAAGCCGAGATCCGTCCGGAGGCTGCGGCGGGTCCGGCCGGCGCGGCGCGCGGGAAAGAGCCGCTCGAGCGGGGCGAGGAGCAGCCCGGAGAGCGCCGCATACACCAGCGGCCGCAGCACGAGGTCCAGGCTCATCAGTAGCCCAGGACGACCCGGACCTCGAGCGGCTCGCTCCGCGCCGTCAGCTCGGTGCCCGCGAGGACCTCGGTGCCCGGCGCCGGCGTGATCGAGCCCGCCTCGACCCGATGGCGCCGCCAGGTGCGCCGGGTGAGCGGCCGCCCGGGGCGATGGTCGACGCGCAGCGACAGCCCGAGCTGCCGCGCCTGCGCCACCGCTCGGTCGACCCGCACCTGATCGAGGCTCGGCACGCGCACCAGATCCACCTCGTCCGCCTGGATGAGCGCGTCGTCGAAGGCCCGCGGCGGGGTCACGAGCGCCTCGACCCGCGGCGGCGCGGGCGCGTCCTCCGCGAAGAGCTCCCGGTCCATGCCGAAGGCGGTCGTCGCCACCAGCCCCAGCGCCCCCACCCCGCTCAGCGCCCACAGAAGTGCTCGTCGCATGGGAGCGCTGACAGCTCGCGCGCGGGAAAGTTTTCCGAGGCGCTATCATCGCCCCATGCCTCGCTTCGCCTTCACGCTCGCCCTGCTCCTCGTCGCCTGCGGAGACGGCGCCGCCGACACCTGCTCGACCGCCGCCGACTGCGCGGGCGGGGAGCGCTGCGTCGACGGAACCTGCGTGCCCGGCGTGGACGGCGGGACATCGGAGCGCGACGCCGCGCCGGACGACGACGCGGGCGGCGGGTGTCCGAGCGCGATCCTCTGCGGGAGCCCGCCCGCGTGCTGCGCGGGAGGGCAGGAGTGCATCGACGGCGCGTGCCTCGCGGCGTGCGAGAGCGGGGTGCGCTGCGGCGCCGACCTCGCGACCTGCTGCGGGGGCGGCCAGGTCTGCGTCTCGGACGTGTGCGCCGACGTGGGCGGGCCCTGCACGGACTCCTACGACTGCCCGGAGGGGGCCTTCTGCGAGCCGACGCTCGAGCGCTGCCTGCCGCAGTTCGACCCCGTCACCTGCCGCGTGGAGCCGACCTTCGAGACCTTCGAGCCGACCATCGAGTGGAGCGTCGAGAGCGCGACCGAGCACCCGAGCTTCGACCAGGCGATCGTGATGCCGGCCGTGATGGACCTCGACGGCGACCGCGTGCCCGAGGTGGTGCAGAGCTTCTTCGAGCCCGGCGGGACCGAGTGCCGAGGGGTGATCCGCGCGCTCCGCGGCGGGACGGGCGAGATCCTCTGGTCGGTGCGCGACGTCGACGGCGAGCAGGTGAGCGGCTGCCCGACCCACGCGCTGGCGGACCTCGACGGCGACGGGACGCCGGAGATCGTGACCATGCGGACCGACGGACGGATCCTCGCGCTGCGCGCCGACGGATCGCTCTTCTGGCTGAGCACCCGGAGCGACGGCTCGCCCTACTCCGTCGGCGACTGGCGCACCTTCGCCAACGCGGCCGTCGCGATCGCGGATCTCGACGCCGATGGGGCGCCCGAGGTGGTCATCGGCGCGGTGGTCGTCGACGCGATGGGCGTGCTCCGCTGGGAGCGAGACGCGCGCACCCTCGAGGGCGACAACGACGGCTACGTGGGCGGGCTCCCGGTGGTGGCGGACATCGACCTCGACGGGACGCCCGAGGTCGTCACGGGCCGGCGCGCCTACGAGAGCGACGGAACCCAGCGCTGGCTCGCGGCCACCACCGACGGCTACCCGGCGGTGGGGAACTTCGACGACGACCCGCAGCCCGAGGTCGTGCTCGTCACCCAGGGCAACGTCTACCTCCTCGACGGGCTCGACGGCGCCATCGACTGGGGTCCGATCGCGATCCCCGGCGGCGGCCGCGGCGGCCCACCGACGGTGGCCGACTTCGACGGAGACGGCCGCCCCGAGATCGGCGTCGCGGGCGGGAGCAGCTACAGCGTCTACGACCCCGACGGCCCGTCGCCCGTGCGCTGGAGCCAGGCCACACGTGACCAGAGCAGCAACGCGACCGGCTCGGCCGTCTTCGACTTCGAGGGCGACGGCGCGGCCGAGGTCGTCTACGCCGACGAGTGCCACCTGCGCGCCTACCGCGGCGACGACGGGACCGTGCTCTTCGAGGTCGAGAGCTCGAGCGGCACCCAGCACGAGTACCCGGTGGTCGCGGACGTCGACGGCGACGGCAACAGCGAGCTGCTCGTGGTCGCCAACGACAACAACACCCGCATCGGCGACGGCTGCCGCGCCACCTACCCGGGCTGGGCGGGCGAGCGGCACGGGCTCTTCGTCTACGGCGACGCGTCCGACCGCTGGGTCCGCACGCGCCGGGTCTGGAACCAGCACACCTACCACGTGACCAACGTCAGCCCCGCCGGCGCGGTCCCGAGCGCCGAGCTCGACAACTGGAGCACGACCGGGCTCAACAACTACCGCCAGAACGTGCAGGGCGAGGGCGTCTTCAACGCGCCGGACCTCACCATCGTCGGCCTCGAGGTCTCGCTCGTGGGCTGCCCCGGGACGGTGCGCCTCCGCGCCCGCGTGGGCAACGAGGGCAACCTCGGCGTCGCGGCCGGCGTCCCGGTCACGTTCCGGCGCGGCACCGTGGCCGCGCCCGGCGACGTGCTCGGCACCGTGACCACGACCGTCCCGCTCCTCCCGGGCGCCTCGACCGTGGTCGAGCTCGACGCCGCGCTCGAGGGTGACGCGCCCTTCGCGTTCCTCGCCACGGTGGACGACGACGGCGCGGGCGCCGGCCTGACGGTGGAGTGCGACGAGGACGACAACGAAGCCGACATCGACGGCGTCGACTGCGACATCCTCTTCTGAATCGACGCGTTGCGTGCCTCGGGCGCGCGGTCGATACTCCGCGCGATGGCCTGGCTGCGTCGCCTCACCTCGCTGCTGCTCGTCGTGTCGTTCGCGACCGCGGCGATGGTCGGCGCGGCCCAGGCGGCCTCGGCTACCCTCGAGGGCGAGCGCTGGATCTCCGCGCCCTCCCCCGCCGATCGCGCGCCGCTCGGCGTCCCGCTCGACGCGTGTGAGACCGAGAAGAGCGAGAGCGAGACCGAGTCGTGCCGCACCCTCGACGCGGCGATCGACGGCTCGCGTCGATGGGTCCCGCCCCAGCTGGCGATCGCCGCGCGACGCGCCTCTTGCGCCGCGCTCGGCGGCGCGCCGACCGATCCGATCGCCGCGCACGCGCCGCGCGGTCCGCCCCTCGACGCCTGAACGGGACGCCCCCGTTCGAGTGCCTCGCGCCCTCTGGAGCGAGGCGTGCGTCGAAGTCGGACCGAAGGATCGAACGATGTGGAAGAGATGGCTCCGCGGCCGGGCGCCGTGGGATCTCCCGTCACGCGAGACGTGGCGACGGGTGGAGCAGGTGCACCTCGTGCTCGCGGTGGGCGCGCTGGTGACGACGCTCGCGGGGTCGAGGCCCGCGCAGCTGGCGGCCGGGATCGGCCTGCTCGCGTGGCTCACGCGCCAGCTCGACCGGCAGCGGCGCGCCGCTTCGGTGGCGCTCTATCTGGCGAAGCTCTCGCGCCGCGAGCCGAGGGCGCTGTCCCGTCGGGCCGGAGCGCTGGCGCTGGGTGAGCGCGATCCGGAGCTCCGCGCGATGCTGCTGGCGTTCTGGGCCCACGCGGCGCTCCGCGCGGGCGAGATCGGCGACGCCGCGTGGGTCGCGAAGCGATTGCACACGCGCGGCTGGACGCCGCGGACCTGGCTGACCGGTCCCGGTCGGGGCGCGGGACCGGACGCGGAGCAAGCCGCGGCCGGCATGGTGAGCGCGCTGGCGCTCGCGGGCTCGCTCGACCTCGCGGCGGCCGTGCTCTCGGAGGTCGAGGCGCTGGAGCTCGACCCGGACGCGCTCACCCTCCCCCGCATGCTCGTGCGAGCCCTCGAAGGCGACGACGCCGCGGTGCTCGACGCGTGGACCGGCGCCTGCGTCCCGGCCCCGGACCAGGCCGCCGCGTGCTGGCTCGCGGGCCGAGCCCAGCTCCGCACGAGCCGCGCCCCCTATCGGGTCGGCCACGCCGCGCGCGAGGCGCCCGAGTGGCTGCGCGGCGCCTGGCCCGAGGGCGCCTGACCGTCTCCTTCGAGTGCCTTCGACAGCCGCGGGAGCATGTGGAACACTGGCTGATTCCCAAACTCCAGACGCGAGATCGAAGCATGTCCGACACCCTCCCCACCATTGGTCACTGGATCGACGGCAAGAACGTCCTCGGCGAGCACCGCTCCCAGGAGGTCTTCGACCCCGCTACGGGCAAAGCCGAGAAGAGGGTGCTCCTCGCGGACCTCGAGACGGTGAAGGCCGCCGTCGACTCCGCGCAGAAGGCGTACCCGGCCTGGCGCGCGACGCCGCCGCTGAAGCGGGCGCGCGTGATGATGAAGCTGCGCCACCTGCTCGAGGCCAACGCGGAGAAGGTCGCGGGGCTCCTCACCGAGGAGCACGGCAAGGTCTTCGGCGACGCGATGGGCGAGGTCCAGCGCGGCATCGAGAACGTGGAGTACGCGGCGTGCGCGCCCGAGCTCCTCAAGGGAGAGCACAGCCGGAACGTCGGCCCGGACATCGACGGCTGGAGCGAGCTGCAGCCGCTCGGCGTCACGGCCGGCATCACGCCTTTCAACTTCCCGGCCATGGTGCCGCTCTGGATGTGGCCGATGGCCGTCGCGTGCGGGAACACCTTCGTCCTCAAGCCGTCCGAGCGTGATCCGTCGAGCGCGCTCTTCGTCGCGCAGCTCGCGGTCGAGGCCGGCCTGCCGCCCGGCGTGCTCAACGTCGTCAACGGCGACAAGGAGGCGGTCGACGCGCTCATCGACGACCCGCGCGTGCACGCGCTGAGCTTCGTCGGCTCCACGCCGATCGCCGAGTACATCTACGCGCGCGGCTGCGAGAAGGGCAAGCGCGTCCAGGCCCTCGGCGGCGCCAAGAACCACGCCGTGGTGATGCCCGACGCCGACATCGACAACGCGGTCAGCGCCCTGATGGGCGCCGCGTACGGCTCGTGCGGCGAGCGCTGCATGGCCATCCCGCTCGTGGTCGCGGTCGGCGACGAGACCGCCGACGCGGTCGTGAAGGGCCTGCGGGCGCAGATCGCCGAGATGAAGGTCGGCCCCGGCAAGGACGCGAACAACGACATGGGCCCGCTCATCACGAAGGCCCACCGCGAGAAGGTGCTCGGCTACGTCCAGCAGGGCCTCGACGAGGGCGCGACCCTCGTGGTCGACGGCCGCGACCTGAAGGTGGCCGGCCACGAGGACGGCTTCTTCATGGGCCCGTGCCTCTTCGACCACGTGAAGCCCTCCATGGTGATCTACCAGGAGGAGATCTTCGGCCCGGTGCTCGGCGTCGTGCGCGTCTCCTCTCTCGAGGAGGCGATGAAGCTCATCGACGACCACGAGTACGGCAACGGCACCTGCATCTTCACCCGCGACGGCGAGGCGGCGCGCTACTTCAGCGACCACATCCTCGTCGGCATGGTGGGGATCAACGTCCCGCTGCCCGTCCCGGTCGCCTACCACTCCTTCGGCGGCTGGAAGCGCTCGATCTTCGGCGACCTGCACGCCTACGGCCCGGACGCGGCGCGCTTCTACACCAAGCGCAAGCAGATCACCCAGCGCTGGCCCTCCGCGGGGGTCCGCGAGGGCGCGAAGTTCTCGTTCCCGTCGACGAAGTGACGCCTACGCGTTGACGCCGACGCACCGCTGACCACAAAGATGAGCGCGTGCGTCGCGTCCCCGGCAGTCCGTTCACCCCCGACGACCCCGTCCCGGACATCGGCCCCATCGAGCCCCTGATCCGCGAGATGCCCTCGAGCTACACGGTGAAGGGCATGTTCGTGGCGCCGATCGCCAACCGCCTGGGGAAGAACGAGGTCGAGCGGCTCCGTTCGACCTTCGACGCCCCGCTCCGCGAGCGCTATCTCGCGTTCCGCGACTACCCGCAGGCCGATCACTCGCGGCTGATGGCGCGCCTGGCGGAGCTGGACTACCCGGGCCAGCCGCCCGCCGAGGCGCTCCGCCGCTTCGCCCGCACCGACATGGCCACCTTCGCCGGCTCCACGCTCGGCCGCGTGATCATGGCCGTGGTCGGCGACGCCGCGAGCGCGCTCCTGAAGGTGCCCACGGTCTACGAGAAGGTGGCGCCCGGCACCGAGGTCATCGCGCGCCGCACCGCGGACGGCGTGACGCTCGAGTTCCAGCCCGTCTACGGCGCGTGGGCCTACCAGCTCGGCCAGATCGAGGGCATCGCCGGCCACTACGGCGCGACCTCCGCCGTGGACGTCTTCGAAGGCACCAACCGCCTCGTGAAGTTCGACGTCCGACTGAGCCTCACCGGCTGATCGGGGTTGGCCTGAAGCTTGAGGCGGGGTCTGGCTTCTGATACGAAACCCTTTCGCTCTCGGAGGGGGGGCGACGGGAGAGGGCCGCCTGGATCGGGATCCGGCGCCCGCGAGAATCGCCCGTGCCCCTCCGGTATTCTCCGGGAGCCATCGGAGGATATGGGAATGGCACGCAAGGTCGTCGGGGGTCTCATCCAGTGCAGCAACGCGCTCAACGACGAGAACGCGTCGGTGAAGCAGATCGCGGACGCGGCGCTCGAGAAACACATCGGGCTCATCGAGGAGGCGGCCGGCAAGGGCGTGCAGATCCTCTGCCTGCAGGAGATCTTCAACGGCCCGTACTTCTGCCCGAGCCAGGACCCGAAGTGGTGTGACCAGGCCGAGGCCATCCCCGACGGGCCCACTACCCAGAAGATGATGGAGCTGGCCAAGAAGCACGAGATGGTCATCGTCGTGCCGATCTACGAGCGCGCGAAGGTCGCCGGCGTCTACTACAACAGCGCCGCCGTCATCGACGCCGACGGGAGCTTCCTGGGCACGTACCGGAAGAACCACATCCCGCACACCAACGGCTTCTGGGAGAAGTACTTCTTCAAGCCCGGCAACTACGGCTACCCCGTCTTCGAGACGCGCTACGCCACCATCGGCGTCTACATCTGTTACGATCGACACTTCCCCGAGGGCGCCCGGCTGCTCGGCCTGAACGGCGCCGAGATCGTCTTCAACCCGAGCGCCACCGTGGCGGGCCTGAGCGAGTACCTCTGGAAGCTCGAGCAGCCCGCGCACGCGGTCGCGAACGGCTACTTCCTCGGCGCGATCAACCGCGTCGGCACCGAGCCGCCGTGGAACATCGGCGAGTTCTACGGGCAGAGCTACTTCGTGGACCCGCGCGGGCAGTTCATCGCGGAGGCGTCGCGCGACAAGGACGAGGTGGTCGTCGCGGAGATGGACCTCGACCTCATCGAGGAGGTGCGTCGCACCTGGCAGTTCTACCGCGACCGCCGGCCCGACACGTACGGCGACATGACCGAGCAGCTCCCCTGACCGAGAGGACCCGATGAGCATCCTGATCAAGAACGGCCGCGTCGTGACGGCGGTCGACGACTATCACGCCGACATCTTCATCGACGGGGAGAAGGTCACCCAGATCGGCAAGGACCTGAACGTCCAGGCCGACGAGGTCATCGACGCCAAGGACCGGCTGGTGATCCCCGGCGGGATCGATCCGCACACGCACCTGGACATGCCCTTCGGCGGCACCACCAGCGCGGACGACTTCGAGACCGGGACCCTCGCCGCCGCGCACGGAGGCACGACGACCATCGTCGACTTCGCGATCCAGTCGAAGGGCGAGAGCACCATCAAGGGGCTCGACACCTGGCACGCCAAGGCCGAGGGCAAGGCGACCATCGACTACGGCTTCCACATGATCATCACGGATCTGCCGGTCGAGCGGATGCCCGAGATGACGAGGCTGCGCGACGAGGGCGTCAGCTCTTACAAGCTCTTCATGGCCTACCCGGGCGTGCTCTACGTCGACGACGGCGTGCTCTACCGCGCCTTCCGACAGGCCGGCCTCGACGGCACCCGCATCTGCATGCACGCGGAGAACGGCATCGTCATCGACGAGATCGTGCGCGAGGCGGTGGAGGACGGGAAGGTCGACCCGAAGTGGCACGCGCTCACGCGTCCCACCCGCATGGAGGCCGAGGGCGTCTACCGCTCGATCGCGATCGCGGAGGTCGCGAAGGTCCCGCTCTACATCGTGCACCTCTCGAGCCACGACGCGCTCGAGGAGGTCAAGCGCGGCCGGGCCCGCGGCGTGAACGTGATCGCCGAGACGTGTCCGCAATACCTCTTGCTGGACCAGAGCATCTACGACCAGGGCTTCGAGGGCGCGAAGTGGGTGATGACCCCCGCGCTCCGCGAGCAGTGGAACCAGGACTCGCTCTGGCAGGGCCTGCAGTTCCGCGATCTCGAGACCATCGCGACCGACCACTGCCCCTTCTGCTTCAAGGACCAGAAGGAGCTCGGGCGGGACAGCTTCACCAAGATCCCGAACGGCGCGCCGGGCGTGGAGAACCGCATGAGCGTCATCTACGACGCCGGCGTGGTGAAGGGGCGCATCTCGCTCAACCGCTTCGTGGAGCTGACGAGCACCGCCGCCGCCAAGGCGTTCGGGCTCTTCCCGAAGAAGGGCACCATCGCGGTCGGCTCCGACGCGGACATCGTCATCTTCGATCCGGAGCGCAAGGAGACCATCTCGGTCGACAACGAGCGCACGCACCACATGAACGTCGACTACTCGGCTTACGAGGGGCGCGAGGTCCAGGGCTGGACCGACACCGTGCTCAGCCGCGGCCGGGTGGTGATCCGAAACGCCAAGCTCGAGACGAAGGGCGGCGGCCAGTTCATCAAGCGCGCCGGCGTCGGCGAGCTTCTGCGCTGAAGAGCGCGTCGAAAGCAGCACATGAACGACATCAAGGACACGCAGAAGGTCCGGGCTCCGTTGACCAGTGAGCAGGTTCGGAAGAAGCACGCGGAGCACCTGTTCCCCGCCGTCGCCAACTTCTACGAGGAGCCCGTGGTCCTGGCCGAGGGCAAGGGCACGCGGCTGACGGACCTCGACGGGACCGAGTACCTCGACTTCTTCGGAGGCATTCTCACCGTCTCGCTCGGTCACTCGAACGAGGAGATCAACGCCGCGGTCATCGCGCAGATCCAGCGCCTGACCCACGTGAGCACGCTCTACCCGACCGTGCCGATCGTGGAGCTGGCCGAGAACCTCGCGAAGGCCGCCCCCGGCGCCCTGGAGAAGTGCTTCTTCACCGCCAGCGGCACCGAGGCCGACGAGACCGCGGTGATGATGGCGCAGGTCTTCACCGGCAACACCGAGCTGATCGGCCTCCGCCACGGCTACTCGGGCCGCTCCCTGCTCGCGCAGTCGCTGACGGCCCACAACACGTACCGCGCCGTCCCCTCGCAGATCGCGGCCATCAAGCACGGCCTCGCGCCCTACTGCTACCGCTGCCCTCTCAAGCTCGAGTACCCGAGCTGCGGCGTGGCCTGCGCCAAGGACCTCGACGAGCTGATCCAGACGACGACCACCGGCCGCATCGCCGGCATGCTCGTCGAGCCGATCCAGGGCGTCGGCGGCTTCGTGACGCCGCCCAAGGAGTACTTCCAGATCGCGCAGGAGATCATCGCCAAGTACGGCGGCGTCTTCATCGCGGACGAGGTGCAGACCGGCTTCGGCCGCACCGGCAAGATGTGGGGCATCGAGCAGTACGGCGTCGAGCCGGACATGATGACGATGGCCAAGGGCATCGCGAACGGCTTCCCGCTCGGCGCGATCGTCACCACCGCGCCCATCGCCGACAGCCTGAAGAAGGGCTCGATCAGCACCTTCGGCGGCAACCCCGTCAGCTCGACCGCGGCCAACAAGGTCCTCGAGATCATCGAGCGCGACAACCTCACGGGCAACGCCGAGCAGATGGGCGCGATCCTGCGCGGCGGGCTCGAGGCGCTCCAGAAGAAGCACCCGAAGATCATCGGCGACGTGCGCGGCATGGGCCTCATGCAGGCGCTCGAGCTGGTGAAGGACGAAGAGGCGGGCGACCGCACGCCGAACCCGGCGGCGACCAAGGCGCTCTTCGAAGAGACCAAGAAGCGCGGCCTGCTCATCGGCAAGGGCGGGCTCTGGGGCAACACCGTGCGCATCGCGCCGGCCCTCAACATCGGCGAGGACGAGATCCGCGAGGGGCTGAAGCTCCTCGGCGAGTCCTTCGCCGCGATGGAGAACGCATGAAGGATCTGCCCACCGAGAGGCTCGAGAATCAGCTCCCGGACAAGGCGCCGCTCTACTCGCACGGCGAGGCGGTCACGGAAGCCAACCGCTGCATCTACTGCTCGGACGCTCCCTGCGTAGAGGCCTGCCCGACCGGGATCGACATCCCGACCTTCATTCACAAGATCGCGACCGACAACGTCAAGGGCTCCGCGCGCACGATCTTCCACGACAACCTCCTCGGCTACAGCTGCTCGCGCGTCTGCCCGGTGGAGGTGCTCTGCGCCGGGAGCTGCGTCTACAACCACTGGGGCCGGCCGCCGATCGAGATCGGTCGCCTTCAGCGCTACGCGACGGAGACGGCCCTGGCGAGAGACGCCGAGCTGCTGAAGCGCACCCGCAAGGCGCCGACGGGCAAGAAGATCGCGTGCATCGGCGGCGGCCCCGCGTCGCTCGCGGCGGCGGGTCACCTCGCGCTCGACGGCCACACCGTGCACATCTACGAGAAGCGCGCCTACGCGGGCGGGCTCAACACGACCGGCGTCGCGCCCTACAAGCTCCACGCGCACGATTCGCTGAAGGAGGTCCAGATGATCCTGGCCCTCGGCGACATCGAGCTGAAGACCGGCGTCGAGATCGTCGACGGAGAAGCGAGCGACGGGCAGGTCTCGGCCCAGACCCTGCTCGGCGACTACGACGCGATCTTCGTCGGCATCGGCCTCGGGCCCGACAACTTCCTCCACGTCGAGGGCGAGGACGGTCCGGGCGTGGTCGGCGCCACCGAGTACATCGAGCAGCTCAAGCTCGACCCGGAGGCGAAGCTCGACGGCATCCGCACGGCTATCGTGGTCGGCGGCGGCAACACGGCGATCGACGTCGCGCGCGAGCTCGCGCAGCTCGGCGTGCCGGAGGTCGCGATGGTCTATCGCAAGACCGAGGCCGCGATGAGCGGCTACGCGCACGAGATGGTCGGCGCCCGCAAGGACGGCGTCCGCCTGGTCGAGAACCGGCAGCCGGCCGCGGTGGTGCGCGACGGCGACCGGGTGGTCGGCCTCAAGGTGCGGGCCACGGACGACGGCGCGAGCGAGGAGACGATCCCCTGCGATCTGGTCGCGCTCGCGATCGGGCAGAGCCGGCTGACCCAGCTGGCCGCGGCGTTCGGTGAGGTCGAGCTCGACGGCAAGGGCCGCGTGCGGGTCGACGCCGAGACGAACCGCACCGGAAACCCGAAGGTCTACGCGGGCGGCGACTGCGTCAACGGCGGCAAAGAGGTCGTCAACGCCGCCCAACACGGAAAGCTCGCCGCGCGAGCGATCACCGCCTCCCTGGGAGCCTGAAGCATGGCCGACCTGAGCATCGACTTCTGCGGCGTGAAGTCGCCCAACCCCTTCTGGCTGGCCAGCGCGCCGCCCACCAACACCGGCGACCAGGTCAAGCGCGCGTTCGACGCGGGCTGGGGCGGCGCGGTGTGGAAGACCCTCGGCAACCCGATCGTGAACGTGTCGAGCCGCTTCGGCGGGGTCGACTACGGCTCCACGCGCATGATGGGGCTCAACAACATCGAGCTGATCACGGACCGGCCTCTCGAGGTGAACCTCAAAGAGATGCTCGACGTGAAGAAGCAGTACCCGAAGAACCTGCTGATCGCGTCCTTGATGGTCGACACCCGCGAGGAGTGGCACGAGATCATCCAGAAGGTCGAGGACGTCGGCTCGGATCTGATCGAGCTCAACTTCGGTTGCCCCCACGGCATGTGCGAGCGCGGCATGGGCTCGGCCGTCGGCGCGGAGCCGGAGGTCCTCAAGGCCATCGTCGGCTGGGTGATGGAGAAGGCGAGCATCCCCGTCATCGTGAAGCTCACGCCGAACGTGGGCGACATCGCCGAGCCCGCCACCGCGGCCTACGAGGCGGGCGCGGACGCGGTGAGCCTGATCAACACCGTCAAGTCGATCGTCGGCGTGGACCTCGACAAGATGGTCCCGCTCCCCGTCGTGGGCAACGGCTCGAGCAACGGCGGCTACTGCGGCCCGGCCGTGAAGCCCATCGCGCTCCACCTGCTCGGCCAGACCGCGAAGGTCTTCCCGAAGCCCATCAGCGGCATCGGCGGGATCAGCAACTGGCGCGACGCGGCGGAGTTCATGGCCCTCGGCTCGACCAGCGTGCAGGTCTGCACGGCGGTCATGCACTACGGCTACCGCATCGTCGAGGACATGATCGAGGGTCTGAACGACTTCCTCGACGAGAAGGGCATGAGCTCCGCGATGGAGCTCGTCGGCAAGGCCGTCCCTCAGTACAAGGACTGGGGCGACCTCGACATGAACTATCACGTCGTCGCCGACATCGACCCCGACAAGTGCATCGGCTGCCAGCTCTGCTTCGTGGCGTGCATGGACGGGAGCCACCAGTGCATCCACCTGCCGGGCATGTCGCACGAGGAGAAGGTCGCGGCGGGGCACGTCGCGTTCCCGAGCGAGGTCCCGGACCGGCCGGTCATCGCCAAGGGCGGCACCCCCGGCGCGCGCGTCCCCTTCGTGCACGAAGAGGAGTGCGTGGGCTGCAACCTCTGCGCGCTCGTCTGCCCGGTCGAGGGCTGCATCACGATGGTGGAGAAGCGCAAGGCGCCCGAGCCCATCACCTGGAACGACCGCATCCGCGCGGGCACCGATCTCGTGCCGGGCGGGCTCGACGCGACGCAGAAGGCGCGCGGGGCCCAGGCGGACTCCGGCGCGGAATAGCGTGGCCGGCAGCAACGTCCCGCCGGAGCCCATCGAGGGCGCCGATCCTGGCCTCTTCAACGACGACCTCGCCCCGACCCCGGCGGCGGGCAAGACGTGGAAGTGGAACAACATCGCGGCGCTCTGGGTGGGCATGGTGGTCTGCGTGCCGACCTACATGCTCGCCGCGGGCATGGTCTCCGAGGGCATGAGCTGGTGGCAGGCGGTGCTGACCGTCCTGCTCGGGAACGTCATCGTGCTCTTGCCGATGATGCTGGTGGGCCACGCGGGCACCAAGCACGGCATCCCCTTCCCCGTCTTGCTCCGCTCGAGCTTCGGCACCCTCGGCGCGAACATCCCGGCCATCCTCCGCGGCCTCGTCGCCTGCGGCTGGTTCGGCATCCAGACGTGGGTCGGCGGCTCCGCCATCTACACGATGATCAACGCCTTGACCGAGGACGCGATCGTCGGCGAGGCGCTCCCCGTGCTCGGCATCGACCCGGGGCAGGCGGGCTGCTTCCTCTTCTTCTGGGCGCTGCACGTCGTCTTCATCAAGTTCGGCACCGAGTCGATCCGCTGGCTCGAGACCCTCGCCGCGCCCTTCCTCATCCTGATGGGGCTCGCGCTCCTCGCCTGGGCGTACGTGCGGGCGGGCGGATTCGGCGAGATGCTCTCCACGCCGAGCCAGTTCGACCCGGGCGGCCCCAAGGAGGGGCAGTTCTGGAGCGTGTTCCTGCCGAGCCTCACCGCGATGGTGGGCTTCTGGGCCACGCTGTCGTTGAACATCCCGGACTTCACGCGCTTCTGTAAGACCCAGAAGGACCAGGTGCTCGGCCAGGCGGTGGGCCTGCCGCCGACGATGGCGCTCTTCGCGTTCATCGGCGTGGCGGTCACGAGCGCGACGGTGGTGATCTTCGGCGAGGCGATCTGGGACCCCGTCCAGCTCCTCGGCCGCATGGGCGGCTTCGCGGTGATCGTCGCGCTCTTCGCGCTCGTCATCGCCACGCTGACCACCAACCTCGCGGCGAACGTGGTCGCGCCCGCGAACGGCTTCTCGAACATCGCGCCCGAGAAGATCAGCTTCAAGATGGGCGGCTACATCACGGCCGGCCTCGGCCTCGCGATGTTCCCGTGGAAGCTGCTCGAGAGCACCGAGGGCTACATCTTCACCTGGCTCATCGGCTACTCCGCGCTCCTCGGCCCCATCGCCGGCATCCTCGTCAGCGACTACTTCGTGGTGCGCAAGACCGAGCTCGACGTGGAGGACCTCTTCCGCAAGCACGGCCAGTTCGCCTTCAGCGGCGGCTGGAACTGGCGCGCGCTCGTCGCGCTGGCGCTCGGTGTGTTCCCCAACGTGCCCGGCTTCCTCGCCGCGGCCGGCGCCGTCACCGACGTCGGCGACGTCTGGAAGAGCATCTACACCTACGCCTGGTTCGTCGGCTTCTTCATCAGCGGCGGCCTCTACGCCGCGTTCATGAAGCTGGTCCCGCCCCGCCCCGTGGCCGCGCCGGCAGTCACCACCTCCTGAGGCTCAGCCCGCGACCGTCGCCCACGCAGCGAGCGCGGGCTCGAGCTCGGCGGCGCGGCGCAGCAAGCGGCGGAGGGGCGCGGGCTCGTCGGCTTCGGCCAGGCAGCGCTGGAGGTCCGACTCGCCCAGCTCCAGGAGCTCGGCGAGTGCCTCCTCGAGGTCCGGCGTCTCCACGAGCCGCCGCAGCGCGCCGCACTCCTCGGCCAGCTCGGCCTCGAGCGCCTGCGCGAGCGCCTCGACGTCGATGGTGGGAACCAACCGCATGCTCCGTCACTCTACGCGCGCCGGAGCGCCACGTCATAGCGCTCGAAGGCGGCGTCGTAGGTGAGGACCGGGATGGACTCCGCCATCGCCCGCGATCGCGACCTCCGCCCCACCCTCGACCTCCCGCAAGAGCTTGGAGAGGTTGGTCTTGGCCTCCTGGGCGTTGACGACCCGCTTGCCCACACCGTCATTTGGTCTGGTCAGCTGGTCTGGTCAACCGCGTACGGCGGTGGTAGTGCGCGGGCATGTCTCAGCCGCTGACGGCCTCGGTCGCGAACGCGCTCTCGCTCCCCGACGCCGGCGTCGCAGCGGTGCTCGCGCTGCTCGACGAGGGCGCCACCGTGCCCTTCATCGCGCGCTACCGGAAGGAGCGCACGGGCGGGCTCGACGAGGTGCAGATCCGCGCCATCCAGGAGCGGCAGGGCACGCTGAAGGCGCTCGCCGACCGGAAGCAGACGGTGCTCTCGGCGATCGAGGAGCAGGGCGCGCTCACCCCCGCGCTGCGCCGCGCCATCGAGGCCTGCGAGACGAAGACCGCGCTCGAGGACCTCTACGCGCCCTTCAAGAAGAAGCGCAAGACGCGCGGGTCGATGGCGCGCGACAAGGGCCTCGGGCCGCTCGCGGATCGCATCCTCGCCCAGCCGCGAGACGGAAGCCCGAAGCGCGACGCGCAGCCGTTCGTGAAGGGCGAGGTGAAGGACGTGGAGGACGCGCTGGCCGGGGCCCGCGACATCGTGGCCGAGACCGTCGCCGACGACCCGCGGGTGCGCGGGCTCGTGCGCGAGACCTTCCTGTCGCACGGGCGCATCCAGACCAAGGCCGCGCGCGGCAAGAAGAAGGAGCGCAGCAAGTTCGAGCAGTACTACGACTTCGCCGAGCGCATCGAGCGCATGCCGTCGCACCGCGTGCTCGCCATCCTGCGCGGCGAGTCGGAGGGCTTCCTGCGCTGGTCCGTGGACCTCGACCACGACCGGCTCGTCGGTCAGGTCGAGCGGGTGGTCGGGGTGCAGCCCGGCTCTCCCTTCGCGGGGCAGCTGCGCGAGGCGGTGAAGGACGGCTACGCGCGCCTGCTCACGCCGAGCCTGACCAACGACGTCAAGAGCACCCTCAAGGAGAAGGCGGACGGAGAGGCCATCGAGGTCTTCGCCGACAACCTGCGCGATCTCCTGCTCGCGGCCCCGCTCGGCGAGGTGCCCGTCCTCGCCATCGACCCGGGCATCCGCACCGGCTGCAAGTGCGCCGCGCTCGACGCCACCGGCCGCTACCTCGAGGACGACGTCATCTACCCGGACCGCCGCAGGGACGACGCGGCGCGCGCCCTCGTGAAGCTCGTGAAGAAGCACGGCGCGCGCGCCGTCGCGGTGGGCAACGGCACCGCGGGGCGGGAGACCGAGGCGTTCGCGCGCGAGGCGCTGAAGGACGCGGGCATCGACGCGCTGGTCGTCTCGGTCAGCGAGTCGGGGGCGAGCATCTACAGCGCCTCGGACGTCGCGCGCGAGGAGTTCCCCGACCTCGACCTGACGGTGCGCGGCGCGATCTCGATCGGCCGCCGCCTCCAGGACCCGCTCGCGGAGCTGGTGAAGCTCGACCCGAAGGCGATCGGCGTGGGCCAGTACCAGCACGACGTCGATCAGAAGCGCCTCGCGCAGAAGCTCGACGAGGTGGTGGAGAGCTGCGTCAACCAGGTCGGCGTGGCGCTCAACCTCGCGAGCGCGGCGCTGCTCTCGCACGTGGCCGGGCTCGGGCCCTCGCTCGCCAAGCGCGTCGTCGAGCACCGCGAGTCCGCGGGCCGCTTCACGCGTCGGAGAGAGCTCTTGAAGGTGAAGGGCCTCGGCCCCAAGGCCTTCGAGCAGTGCGCCGGCTTCCTCCGCATCCAGGGCGGCCGCGAGCCGCTCGACGCCTCCGCCGTGCACCCGGAGCGCTACCCCCTCGTCCAGCGCATGGCCAAGGATCTCGGGGTGTCGGTCGACGCGCTCGTCGGCGACGCGGCCCGCGCCCGCTCGCTCGACCTGTCTCGCTACGTCGAGGGCGACGTGGGCCTCCCCACCCTGCGCGACATCGTCGCCGAGCTCGAGAAGCCCGGCCGCGATCCGCGCGAGGCCTTCGAGCCGCCGCGCTTCCGCGACGACGTGCGTGAGATGGGGGACCTGAAGGCCGGCATGCAGCTCGAGGGCGTGGTGACCAACGTCACCCACTTCGGCGCCTTTGTGGACGTCGGCGTGCACCAGGACGGCCTCGTGCACGTCTCCCAGCTCGCCGATCGCTATGTCTCCGACCCCCGCGAGGTCGTCAAGGTGGGTGATCGTGTGCAGGTGCGCGTGCTCGAGGTCGATCTCCAGCGCAAGCGCATCTCGCTCTCGCGCAAGCAGCTGGGCTGATCAGTCGCAGCGGACGAGCGGCTCGAGCTCGCTCGCGCGGCCGTACATGCCCATGATCGCCTCGAGCTGTCCGCGCACGTCGTCGAGGGTCTCGTCCATGCCGTTGTCGTGCCCGGGGGTCTGGGCCACGCAGAGGAACTTCATCGCGCCGCACGCGTCGAGCGCGTCGCAGGCCCCGTTGAGCGCGGCCGCGTCCTCGAGCCCGAGGTCGCCGTAGTAGGCCAGCCCGCCGATGAAGACGAGGCGCACGTCGGCGGCCTCGCTGTCGAGCACCGCGCGGTACGGGTCCGCGGCGCGACGGCCGAAGACCGTCACGTCCGCCGTCATGCCCACCTCGAGCCGACCGATGTAGGCCTCGAGCCCCACCGCGCCCGCGCTGCCCGCCGTCGCCATCTCCCAGACCCGGGCCGGGGTGAGCGCGCCGATGCCCTCGGCCATGCCGTACGCGTGCGCGAAGCGCATCTCGGCCAGCAGGTGGTCCTCGCCCGACACCGTCCAGTCGGGGCCGAGGCCGACCTCGATGCCCATCTCGAGCATCGCCGCGATGGGCGCCGTCTCGCCGTAGAGGATCAGATTGCTCGAGGGCGACCAGACCACGTGGGCGCGCGCCATCAGCGCCTCGGCGAGCTGCGCGTCGGTCAGCCCCATGGAGTGGATCAACAGCCCCACCCCGCTCCACGAGCCGTCGGGCGCCGCGAGCAGGCTCGTGCCCATGTGGCGGTTGCTGCGGGGGTCGCGTCCGGCGAACGAGTCGAACTCCGTGTCGATGTTGTTGCCCGTCACGCCTTCTTGCATGTGCACGGCGTAGCGCGTGGTGGGATCGCTCGGCGCCGCGAAGTCCTCGACCAGGCCCGCGGCGTCGCTGTCGGTGATGTCGCGCGGCGAGCCGATGGCGGTCCGCATGTGGTCGTAGCCGAGCCCGTGATGGTGATCGGCGTTCCGGGCGAGGCGGTTCAGGCACGAGCGGTTCGCGGACTGGCCCATCACCGTGGTGGTGCCGTGCACGATCGAGCGCAGCTCGCCCCACTTGGCCCCCGGGCAGATGCGCGCGTTCTCGTTGCGCCCGTCGGTGAACGGGAGAATGTGCGCCTCGTACGCGGGCACGTCCGACCAGATGTATCGGTTGTCGTAGGTCTCACCCGCCACCCACTCGCCGAGGAAGTCGTAGGTGAGGTGGTTGTGCGCGTCGATGAGCCCGGGGCTGATGACGCCGAAGGTCTCGATCTCGGTCGCGGTCTCCGCCCCCGGGACCGCGCTGCAGTCGGCGGCCACGCACGCGATCGCGTCACCGAGGATCAGCACCTCGCCGTCGACGATGGGCCCGTCGGGCGCGAGCACCGTGCCGCGCAGCAGGAAGCCGCCCGACCCCGCGCGGGTCACGGACGCGGGAGGGCTCGGCTCGGAATTCGTCGGGAGCGGCCCCGCGTCGGGCGTCGGTCCGGAGTCGGGGAGCGGCCCGGCGTCGGTGGGGAGCGGCCCGGCGTCGCCCGGCCCCGCGTCGGGTTCGCCCACGCGCCGCGTGCACCCCACCGCGACGAGCGCGGCGAGGAGGACCGGGAGCATCACACTTCCATGCTTCATCGCGGCCAGCCTACTTCAGAGCGGCCCCGACATCACGAGCCCGCGTCGCGGAGCTCACCTTCGAGCTCCGCCAGCCGGCGGGCCCCCGCCTCGTCGGTCAGGCTGAACCCGACGCCCGCGAGCATGGAGAGCAGGAACGCGGGCGGCAGCTCGCCGAGCGTCTCGAAGAAGCCCCCGACCCCGGGCAGCGCGGGCGCTCCGAACTTGAAGAGCGGCACCGCGAGGAAGCCGAACACCATGGCCGCGATCGCGCCGCGCCGCGTCATGCGCGCCCAGAAGAGCGAGAGGATCATCGTCGGGCAGAAGGTCGCGCTGATCCCGCTCCAGCCGAAGATCACGAACCAGAAGACCGTGCGGTCGGGCGTGCTGATGGCGACGCCGACCGCGATGAGGAGGGCCACCATCGCCAGCAGGAAGGTCGCCGCGCGGCTCTTCCCCACGAGCTGGTCGTCCGGCAGGTCGGGGCGCTGCACCTTCTGATGCAGATCCCGCGCGAGCGCGCTGCCCGCGAGCACGAGGAGCGAGTCCACGGTGCTCATGATCGCGCTGAGCACGATGGCCACGAAGAGCCCCACCAGGAGGAGCGGCAGGAGGTGCTCCACGGCCATCGGCAGGACGTCTTCACCGCCGGTGCCGAGGACCTCGAGCGGCTGATCCGGTCTCGTCAGGATCGCCCGACCCAGCATGCCGATGAGCACCGCGCCCGCGTCGGACAGGACGGTGAAGACGATCGCGACCGTCGCGCCCTTGCGAATCTCGCCCTCGTCCTTCAGCGCGATGAAGCGCACGAAGATCTGCGGGGAGCCGAGGAAGCCGAGCCCGATGAGCGAGAGGCTGATGATGCTGACGACCGCCTCGACCGACCACCCGCCCGGGCCGGCGAGCGAGAGGAGCCCGGGATCGATCGCCGCGAGCGCGTCGGCCATGGGCGCGAACCCGCCGATCGAGACGAGCCCGACGAGCGGGAGGCCGACCAGCCCGAGGAACATCAGCGAGCCCTGGAAGACGTCCGACCACGCGACGGCGAGGAAGCCGCCCGCGACGATGTAGACGAGCACGACCGCGAAGCCGACCGCGATGCCGACGTAGTAGTCCCAGCCGAGGAAGCTCTCGAACGCCTTGCCCGTCGCGTCGATCTGGGCGCTCACGTAGATCGTCACGAAGACCACGAGCGCGAGCGCGCTGATGATTCGCAGCAGATGCGAGCGGTCCCGGAAGCGATCCTCGAGGTAGTCCGGGACGGTGATGGACTCGTAGCGATCCGTCAGGCGCTTGAACGGGCGACAGAGGAGCAGCCAGGCCCCCGCGACGCCCAGCACCTCGCCGAGCACGACCCAGAACGCCTTGACGCCGACCGCGGCGCCCATGCCCGTCAGGCCGATCAGCAGCCACGCGCTCTCCCCGGTCGCGCGCGCGCTGAAGGCGACGGCCCAGAACCCGAGCCCCTTCCCCGCCGCGAAGTAGTCCTCGATGTCCTTCATGCGCCGCGAGGCGACGACACCGATCAGCAGCAGCACGAGGAGATAGGCGGCGACGGCGACGAGCTTGACCAGCACTCGCCGAGGCTACCAGGTCGGGGACGCTCAGCCGCGTACGCGGCCCGCGACCACGCGCACCTCGCCCGGATCCCAGCCGAGCGCGCGCACGAGCCGCGCGACGCGGAGCATCACGATCTCCACGTCCTCGGCGCCGGACGAGAGCGCGAGGTAGCGGCGGTACGCGCGCACCGCCTCGGGCGCGTGCCCCATCGCCTCGTACGCGACGGCCAGGCAGCGCCAGGCGTCCGCGTCGTCCGGCCGCGCGTGCACGACCTCTCGCAGCGCGCTCGCCGCGGCCGGGAAGCGCCCCCGAAGGAGCAGGTGGCGGGCGCCCTCGACGGTGTCCGCCCCCGCGTCATTCAGGTGCGACTCGGTCCGCGCAGGCTCGGCCGCGGCCACGCTGGGCGCGAGCGCCGCGAGCGCGAGGCAGACGCCGATCGCCCTGTCGATCCCCCCCATGCTCAGAACATGGATCACGCTCAGAACGATGTCGAGGAGAGGCGCTCGTCGCTGGACGGAACCCAGTGCGGCTCGAGACGCGCGCGCCGTCCCCCCGCGCTGACCCAGACGCCCCGCCACTCGCAGGGCACGCTCCACGTCCGGAGCGGATCGGCGTCGCGGTCGACGGCGAGCGCGGTGACGTGCAGATGCGGCTCGAGACTGACGCCGCTGTTCCCGACTCGCCCGAGCGGCGCCCCCACCTCGACCCGCGCGCCGACCTCGATCTCGGGAGGGATGGAGCCCTGCTCGAAGTGGAGCAGGTAGACGTGGTACCCGCCGTAGACCTGAATCCCGACGAGGTTGTTGACGGCGTCCAGATCGAGCGTGCCAGGGGTCTGGTCCGGCGCGTCGCGCACCACCTCGACCACGACGCCGGCCACGGGCGCGAGGACCTGAGCGCCCCACACGAAGAAATCGTCATTGCTGGCGCCCGCACCGCGAAACCGATCGCCTCGGTCGTCGGTGCGGACGAGGTCCCACGCGAAGTCGCCGTATCCGTTCTCCTCGAGGTGGTAACGCTCGTGTCCGGTGATCACCGTGGCCACGCCATCGAGCGGCACGCGCTCCAGGACGACCCCGCGCGACCGCATCGCGTCTCGGTACGTCTCTCCCTCGCGCGGCGCGCGCTCCTCCGCGAGCACGTCCCTCGAGCTGATGAATCGCAAGGAACGATCCTCGGGCCACTCGGCGAGGCCGGCCGGATCGAACAGAGCGTGCGTGCGCTCGTCCGAGGGCTCCCACCACCAGATCGCGTGGTCGTAGAGGGCGATCCGCTCCCCGATCGCGAACCTTCCGTCGCGCAGCGTCAGGCGCACCCACGCGTCGGGCGGACCCGCGTCCTCGACGATGCCGGCGTCGGATCCCGCGTCTCGCCCGGCGTCCTCTCCCGCGTCGACGCCAGCGTCACCTCCGGCGTCGACCCCGGCGTCGGTGGTTTCCGGCGCGTTGCACCCTGGGCCGGCGCAGACCAGCAGCGCGATCAGCGGGAGGAACGTGTTTCGCGTCGACGCCATGCCGCGGCTGAATCTCCTGGGCGGGCCGCCGCGATCAGTGCAGCAGCGCGCTCGGCTGCACGTCGTCGAGCTCGCTCAGCGCGATCACGTAACCCGCACGCGTCTCGGGCTCGCGCGTCCCCACCCAGACCCGGTAGCGGCCCGGGAGGAAGGACTGACGGATCACGGGGTGAGCGCCGTCGATGTCGTCCGCGCAGCGTGGCTCGCCGTCCGGCCCCACCACCATGAGCGTGGTGTCGGCGTGCGAGGCGACGAGGATGGCGAGCTCCGCGAAGGGCCGCGCCGCGTCGAGCACGAGATCCGGCGCCTCGGCCGCCCAGCCGTCGCAGCGCTCGTCGTATGCGTCCAGATCGACCGGCCCGCCCGCGGTCTCGCCGGTGCGTACGGTCGGATCCGGGATGAAGCCGGGGCTCACGTCGAGCTCCGCGAGGCGCGCCTCGTCCGAGAGCAGGTCGGGCTCGATCACCTCCTCGGGCGCCCCGGCCTCCTCGGGGGCCGTGGTGGTGGCGAGGCTCGGCATCTTCACGTCGTGCACGACCGGATCGTCGCAGCCCGCGAGGGCACAACCTCCGATGCCATATCCACCCAGCGCGAGCGTCGCGCCAAGGACCATCGCCTTGCCCTTGCGGGCCGCCCGGCAGCGCTCGATTCGCGTCGTCGCTTCGAGACTCGTCACGTCATCCTCCGGCGAGTCCCCCCGTCACTCCACCGCGTCTGCGGCGGAGGCGTCGTCCCCCGAGTCCGCCGGCCCGAAGCCGCGGACGTGATCGACGAGCACGGCGATGCCGCGGTCGTTGATCAGCGATCCGAACGCGGGCATCAGACCTTGCCCCATCCGGATGGCCCGGGCGAGGTCCGCGTCGGCCCGGCTCGCCTGCCACTCCGCCGAGGTGAAGTCGGCGATCTGGGCGGGCGCCTGCGCTCCGTCTCCGCGGCCCTCGGCGCCGTGACAGCTCGCGCAGCGCTCGAGCCAGAGGGCGGTCACCGCGCGGCGCACCGTCTCGGGGTCGGGGGGCGCGCTCGGCTCGGCCGCGGTCCGCTCGGGATCGGGCTGAGAGGGCTGGACGTGGTCCGAGGCCTCCCACTGACGCAAATCCCGCGGCGCGTCGTCGCAGCCGGCCAGGACGGGGAGGCCGAGGGCGATCCCGAGGACGGGCAGCACCCCGGCGACGGGGAGGATTCGGGCGAGAAGCCGCACCGGCAGAGGCATAGGCGAGCCGGCTCCGCGCCGCAAGCCGGACGAAGACTGCTAGATTCCGCCCGTGAGGCGCACACGGGCCGGTTGGTACCTCCGCGGCGGGCTGCTCGTCGTCACCTTCGGGATGGCGATGCTGGCCTTCGAGTCCGGGGTCGGTGTGAGCGATCGCGGGGGCGTGCCCGAGGGCGATCTCCTGACGCACATCTACTACTCCCTCGGGCTCTTCGTGCTCGGCGGCCTCGACCTCGGCATCCCGACGGGCGGGCCGACGCCCGCGCGCGCCCTCCTGTGGGTCGCCTACTTCGCCGCGCCGCTCATCACCACGAGCGCCGTGCTCGAGGGCGCGGTGCGGCTCCTCAAGCCCGAGTGGCTCGTGGCCCGGATGAGCCGCGACCACGTCGTGGTGGTCGGCGTCGGGCGGCTCGGCATGCTCTTCCTCGAGGCGCTCCGCGAGCGTCACCCCCGGATCCCCATCCTCGCGGTCGACCTCGACGCCCAGCGGGCGACGGTGCAGCTGGCCCAGGACCGCTTCGGCGCGCGCTTCCTCCCCGCCGACGTCCGCCTCTCCGCGACCCTCGACTCCCTCGCGCTCGAGGAGGCCCGCGCGGTGGTGCTCCTCACCCGCGACGATCTCGTCAACCTGGAGGTCGCCTGGCGCATCGCGGAGCGGCACCCGAGCCTCCGCGTGGTCGCGCACGTCGCGGACCTGGGAATGCGGCGCATGGTCGACCGCGTCGAGCACGGGAGTGGCGTGAGCATCTTCAACTCCCACCGCACCGCGGCGCGCAAGCTCTACCAGGACCACCTGGCGGAGCACTTCAAGCAGACCGACCCGGCGGACGTCGTCGTGCTCGCGGGCTTCGGGCGCTTCGGGCAGACCATCCTCGAGTACCTGCACGCGGCCGCGGGCTCGGAGATCGGGCACGCGGTGATCGTCGACACCGCGGGCGAGCGCCAGGCGCGCCTCTTCCGCGCGCAGGTCCCCGGGACCGAGGCCATCCCGCTGTCGGTGCTGGAGCGCAACCTCGACGATCCCCAGAGCTGGGCGGAGCTCGAGGCGGTCATCGCCGAGCACCTGGTGGACGACCCGGTCGAGCCGGTCTTCGTGATCGGGACCGACGACGATCAGCTCAACCTGCGGAGCGCGATCGCCCTGCGGGCGCTGCACCCCGAGTCGCGCATCTTCGTGCGCTGCACCTACGAGTCGGCGTTCACCACGCAGATCGCCAGCACGATGCGGCTCGAGCTCCTCGCGGTCGAGGGCATGCTGCGCCAGGCGCTCGCGGAGAGGCAGAAGGAGTGGCTGACGCCTCCCGCCGACTGACCGGTCGACTGGCGCTGGCCGCCTGTCTCGCGCTGATGGGCGGCGTCGCGACCGCGCAGCCATCGACCGAGCCACCGCCGCTCGCCGCCTTTCACGCCGCGCTGGCTCGGACCGCGCGGGGCGAGGGCGTCACCCGGGTGATGGTCTGGGGCGCGTCCCACACCGCGAGCGATCAGTTCACCGGGTTCCTGCGCGCGCGCTGGCAGCGCCGCTGGGGCGACGCGGGGCCCGGGCTGGTGCTGCCCGCCTCGCCCTTCCCGCTCTACGATCACCAAGCCGCGCGCTTCGCCCCGGCCGGGCGCTGGCGCGCCTCGAGGGTGCGCGGCCGTCAGCGCCAGGCCGACGCCTACGGGCCGATGGGCTTCGGGCTCGAGGCGCGGGTGGCCGCCATCGGGTGGGTGGAGACCGATGACGAGGTCGACCGCGCGCGCGTCTTCCGCGGGCCCACCTCGGGTCGGCTCGAGATCCAGGCGGGCGAAGCGCGACGCGTGCTCCACGGAGGCGGCACCGAGCACGTGGAGCTGAGCGGCCGCTTTCGCCGCGTGACCGTGCGGGCTCGCGGACCGGCCCGCGTGCTCGGGCTCTCTCTCGAGCGCGACCGTCCGGGGGTGATCGTCGACGCGATGGGCGTCCCGGGCGCGCGCCTCCGAGATCGGCTCCCCTGGCGCGACGACGCGCTCCGCGAGCAGCTCGAAGTCCTGTCCCCGGCGCTCGTGGTCCTGGCCTACGGCACCAACGAGGCGGGCTTCACCGGCCGGCCGATCCGCCGCTACGAGCGCGAGGTCGACGAGGCCGTGCGCCGGCTGCGCGAGGTGGCCCCGGGCGCCTCGTGTCTCCTGATCGGACCGAGCGACTGGCCGCGGCGGCGCGAGGACGGAACCTACATCGACCGCCCGAGGACGGCGGAGGTGATCGCCACCCAGCGCGCCGCGGCGCGTCGACACGGCTGCGCCTTCTTCGATCTCGTGGCGTTCCAGGGCGGCCCGCTCTCGATGCCGGGCTGGGTGGACCGAGGCCTCGCGCTCGGCGACCACGTGCACTTCACCGACGCCGGTCACCGTCGCCTGGCGAGCGCCCTCGACCGCGCGCTCCGGCCGCGGCCCCATTGACCGGCCGCGCCATTGACCGGCCGCGCCCATTGACCGGCCGCGCCCATTGACGCCGCCGCACCGAGCCGAGACGCTGGCGCCATGCGCTTCGCCTCCTTCGCCTTCATCCTCTTCCTCGCCGGCTGTGACTGCGCTGGCGAGCCCGACCCCGGCCGCTGCGAGAGCGACGACGACTGCCCCGGCGGCGCCTGCGTGGACGGGGTCTGCGTCGACGTCACGGAGATGGACGGCGGGCCGCTCGACGCGACGCCCTCCGAGGACGCGCCGCCGACCGCCTGCGACAGCGGCCTCGTCTGCGAGGGCGTGTGCTGCCCGACGAACCATCGCTGCGCCTTCGAGCGCTGCGTCATCGACCTCGGCCCCTGCGACGTGGACGACGACTGCGCGGGCGACAGCTACTGCGACGGCGAGGGCCGCTGCACGCCGTACGGGGTCCCGGCCGACGTGGTCAACGACCCCGAGTGCGAGCGGACCATCACGGTGGGCGACTTCACCCCCGACGAGCAGTGCCGCTGGGAGAGCCCGCCCGCGGGCGACCCCTTCGAGACCTGGGGCAACGTCTACAGCGCGCCGCACGTCGCCGACTTCGACCTGGACGACGATCCCACCGTGCTCGCGCCCTCCATCGTCTTCGGCGGCTTCGACGCCTCGCGCGACGGCGCCATCCTCCGCGTGCTGGACGGGCGAACTTGCACCGAACAAGCAGCGCTGACGGACGCGGCGGACCGCCTCGTCTACGCGAGCAACTTCGCGATCGGTGATCTCGACGGCGCCGCGGACGGCCGGCCCGAGATCGTCGCCGCCTCGCTGCTGGCCCGCGAGACCCCGGGCGGCCTCGTCGCCTTCCGCTACGACGCGAGCGCGGGGCGCTTCGAGCGCATGTGGTACGGCCGCCGCTGCGACCTGCCGGGCGAGCCGCGCCACACGCCGAACGACTGGACGAACAACAACGGCCCGTCGATGCACGACCTCGACGACGACGGCACGCCGGAGATCCTCTTCGACCGCTTCGTCTACGACGCCGACGGATGCCTGCTCAACCCGGGCGGGGTCTACACGAACTACCTCCGCCTCGGCCTCTTCGCGGTGGTCTCCGACGTCGACGGCGACGGGACCCCCGAGCTCGTGCGGCACGACGGCGTCTACGAGTGGGCGGGCGGGGACTGGACGCGCGAGGTCACCTGGGCGCCCTCCAACGCGGCCGAGGCCGAGCGGGTGGGCCACGTCGCGGTCGCGGACCTCGGTGACTTCCCCGGCGTGGCCGGCGACGCGCCAGGGAACGCGGAGATCGTTGTGGCGTCCGCGCCGAGCGAGACCTCGCCCGCCACCGCGACGGGGAGCGTGCGCGTGATGACGCTAACGGGCGAGATCGTGTTCGGGCCGTACGACCTGCCGAACGAGCCGGGGGAGGTCGCGGGACGCGGCGGCCCACCGACCATCGGCGACTTCGACGGGGACGGCCGGCGCGAGCTCGCCGTCGCGGGCGGCTCCCGCTACACGGTCTTCGATCTGGACTGCGACCTCGACGCGGGCGGCGGCCCCGGCTGCGCGCGCCCGGACGGGCTGCCGCGCGGCGTGCTCTGGAGCCGCCGCAGCCAGGACCGGAGCTCCAACGTGACCGGCTCGAGCGTCTTCGACTTCGACGCCGACGGCGTGGCCGAGGTCGTCTACGGCGACGAGTGCTTCGTGCGGATCTACCGCGGCACGGACGGCGAGGTGCTCTTCTCGAGCAGCGCCTCGAGCGGGACCGGCTACGAGATGCCGGTGATCGCGGACGTCGACGGCGACTTCAACAGCGAGATCGTCTTCGCCATGACCCGCGGCGTGAGCTGCCCGGCCGTCGACCCGATCTTCACGCGCGGCGAGTCGCGCTTCGAGAACGGCACCGGCATCCGCGTGCTCCGCGACGTGATGGATCGCTGGGCGGCCTCTCGCCCGATCTGGAATCAGCACGCCTACTCCGTCACCAACGTGAGCGACGACGGCGTGATCCCGCGGACGAGCGCGTGGAGCGCGAACCACACCGATCCGACGCTGAACAACTTCCGCATGAACGCGCAGGGCACCCTCGAGCGTCGCGGCGCGGCGGACCTCACCGTCTCGCTCGCGCGTGCGGCCGATCTCTGCGACTCGCTCACGGGCGAGGTCACCCTCGCCGCGAACGTCTGCAACCGCGGCACGAACCCGGTCCCCGACGGGGCGCGCGTCGTCTTCTACGAGGGAGACCCCGACGGCGGCGCGGATCTGGCGTGCGAGACGACCCTCCCGCGGCTGCTCGAGCCGGGCATGTGTACGGAGGTGAGTTGCGTCTGGACCGTGCCCGACATGAGCATGGTCACCCGAAGCGTGACGGTCATCGTCGACCCCGACGGCGAGGTCTTCGAGTGCCGCGATGGCAACAATCGTGGCGTGGTGCCCGACATCTACTGCGGCGGCCCGATCTGAGGCCGTTTGCGCCACCCGGCATTTTGTCCTGTAGTGGGCGCCATGACGCGCTCGATTCGCTTGCTGGGGGGCATGGCGCTCCTCTTCTCTTTCACCCTCGTCGGCTGTGATGACGGGACCATCCCACCACTCCCCGAGGACTCGGGGGTCACACCCACGCTCGACTCGGGACAGACGGACGCCGGTCCGCCCGAAGCGATGTGCGACAACAGCGTTCGCGACGGGGACGAGACCGGCATCGACTGCGGCGGCAGCTGCCCCGCGTGCGATGACGGCAGCCCCTGCATCGCGGCCGAGGACTGTCAGAGCCTGGTCTGCAGCCGCGGCCGCTGCCTCGTGCCGAGCTGCATGGACGAGGTGCGCAACGGCGACGAGACCGGCGCCGACTGCGGCGGCGACTGCCCGCTGTGCCCTGGCGGCGAGACCTGCACGTCGAACGACGAGTGCCTGAGCGGTCGCTGCCGCGGCGGCGAGTGCGCGGCGAGCACGTGCGAGGACGGGCGCCAGAACGGGGAGGAGACCGACATCGACTGCGGCGGCTCGCTCTGCCCGCCCTGCGGCGGTGGCCTCAGCTGCACGAGCCGGGAGGACTGCGTCTCGCTCATCTGCGCCGACGGCACCTGCACGATGCCCGCCTGCAACGACCGCGTGCAGAACCAGGACGAGACCAGCGTGGACTGCGGCGGATCGATCTGCCCGGGCTGCCGCGACGGCCTCGCGTGCGACATCGACGCCGACTGCGAGAACGATCGCTGCCTCGACGGCGGCTGCATCTCCTGCATGGACCGCGTCACGAACGGCGACGAGACGGGCGTGGACTGCGGCGGCGTCGTGTGTGAGGCGTGCGCGGATGGTCAGGGCTGCCTCGTGGACGACGACTGCGAGGGCATGGCCTGCGAGTCGGGCCTCTGCGTCTCGTGCAGCGACCGCACCACGAACCAGGACGAGACCGACGTCGACTGCGGCGGGACCGTGTGCGACGCCTGCCGCAACGGCCTGGTGTGCAGCGTCGACTCCGACTGCATCTCGAACGACTGCACCGGCGGCATCTGCATCGGCCTCGCCGACACCTGCGCGGACGCCTTCGTGCTCGGCCAGGGGCGCAACGTGGTCAACTGGACCGCGTTCACCAACGACTACTTCACGATGCGGCTCCCGTCGTGCAGCTCGGGCTTCTCGGCCATGGTCGACGGCCCGGACCTCGTGATGACCTTCGACGCGTCGGTCGACGGCGTCGTCGAGTACGACATCGAGAAGCCGGCCAGCGAGCGCATGGCCCTCGTGGTGAGCAGCGCGGCGTGCGGCATGAGCGTCTCGGAGCTGCACTGCACCGAGGAGTTCGCGGCCACCACGATCAGCGGCACCTTCCCCGTGACGATGGGGACCACCTACACGCTCTACTTCGTCGACCTCGAGTCGGGCGCGCCGACGCTCCCCAACCCGCTGGTCGTCAACATCCGCGAGGTGGACGGCCGCTGCCGCGACGGGGTCACGAACAACGACGAGACCGACGTCGACTGCGGCGGGACCATCTGCCCGGACTGCTTCGCCGGCCAGATGTGCGCGGTGCCCGATGACTGCGTCTCCAACATCTGCATGTCCGGCGTGTGCAACGCGCCCGGCTGCGGCGACGGAGTGCTCAACGGGCGCGAGACCGATCTCGACTGCGGCGGCGGCGCGTGCATGGGCTGCGCGATTGGCCAGAGCTGCATGGTCGGCGGCGACTGCGACACGGGCGTGTGCGCGGGCGGCGTCTGCCAGGCGCCCACCTGCACCGACGGCGTGGCCAACGGGCTCGAGACCGACATCGACTGCGGCGGCAGCTCCGCCTGCCCGCGCTGCCCCGACGGACGGCGCTGCCCGAACGGCCCGAGCGACTGCGTCAGCCCGCTCTGCACGCTCGGCCGCTGCGGCGACGTTCGCGGTCACCTCACCTTCATCGGCCACGACTACTTCTCGAGCGACATCAACGCCAAGCGCGTGCTCGCGAACGCCGTGCTGCAGGCCCCCGAGACGGGGATCATCGACGTGCTCGTCTACGACGAGTTCGCCGACATCTCGGCCAGCGGCGAGGTCGCCAACTGCGAGTCCGCGATCCGCGCGAACATCGGCACCCGCATGGTGCGCTTCACGCGGCTGAGCGACTCCTCGATGCTGAGCACGATGTTGACGCCCGCCATCGACGTCTTGCTCCTCCCCGAGCAGGAGCGCGGCAGCGCCACCTTCCCGACCATCGCCGCCGCCTGGGAGACCGACGTCGGCAACTTCCTCCGCGCGGGCGGGGTGGTCATCACGACGAACTTCTTCGATCGAGGATGGGAGCTCGTCAACCGTCCGACCCTCGCGACCGTGACCGGCACCAGCTCGGTGAGCGGGAACGCGACCCTCGCCCCCGGCGCCTCCACGCACCCGATCGCGATGGGCGTCGCGGCCAGCTACCCGACCATGAGCGGGTCGACGAGCTACACCGGCCTCGCGGTCGGCGGCGGCATCATGCTCACGACGATCTACACCGGCTCGACCGGGAACCCCGTCGTGGCCGACATCCTCTTCTGAGGCGGCTCCTCAGCCGCCGATGAGGCTCATGCCCACTTCCTCGTGCTCGGTCACCGCCGGGTCGAGGAAGTGGTGCGAGGCGTCCTTGGTGGCCAGGGCCCAGGAGATGGCCCAGCCGAGGTCGAGGTCGCTCGCGCCAGCGCGCATCTGATCGCGGAGGGACACGGCGCGGCGATCCGCGAGGCACGCCCGCACGTCGCCCTGGGCCGTCACGCGCACGCGGTTGCAAGCCGCACAGAAGGTGTCGCTGATGGCGGTGATGAAACCGACCCGGTGACGCCCGTCGCGCGAGCGCAGGTAGCGGGCGGGGCCGTGCCCCGACTCGGGGCCGACGTCGTCGGGGAGCACACGCGCGCCGAGCAGCTTGGCGATGCGCTCCGCCGAGAGGAACGCGCTCGCGGGCAGCTTCGCCGCCTCTCCGAGCGGCATCAGCTCGATGAAGCGCGGCGTGATCCCGAGCGACCAGGCCCACTCGACCAGCTCCACCGCGTCCGACTCGGGCAGGACGTCGCCGCCGAGCCCGACCGCGTTCACCTTCACGCGCAGCCCCGCGTCGAGCGCGGCGTGCACCCCCGCGAGCACCGGGCCGAGCTCCCCGCCGCGCGTCACGGCGCGAAAACGATCCGGGTCGAGGGTGTCGATGGAGACGTTGACCCCGCTGAGCCCCGCGCGCTTCAGGGGCCGCGCCAGCTCGGCGAGGCGCACCGCGTTGGTGGTCATCTGCAGCTCGGGCACCTCGCGGCGCGCCATCTCGACGAGCCGCACGACGTCCTTACGGACCAGCGGCTCGCCCCCCGTGAAGCGCACGCGCGTGACGCCCCCGTGGGCGAAGATGCGGATGAGCCGCGAGGCCTCCTCGAACGAGAGCAGCTCGGGGCGGAGGGCGTGCTCGATCTCCCCTCCGGGCGGCATGCAGTAGACGCAGGCCAGATTACAGCGATCTGTCAACGAGAGGCGCAGGTAGGTGATCGCCCGGCCCTTCGCGTCGACCAGCTTCGGCGTCCGCGCGAAGCTCGCCGGCCGCGGCGGCAGCGGCTGCGGGCGCGCGAGGCGGGAATCGGCGATGGGGAGTGACGTCTTCACGGCTATGCTGGGTCGGTGAGACCCCTCGGCCCGAAGCGTATCTCGATCTCGGCCGTTTGCCTCGTGCTCGGCCTCTCGTGCGGGGAAAGCGCGCCCGGCGACGCCGGAGCCCCCGACGCGGGACCGGAGGACGCCGCGTTCGACGCTGGCCCGCCGCCTCCCGCGTGGCCCGGCCGGCTGCCCGGCGCCGAGAGCCTGGGCGAGCGGCGCGGCCGCTCCATCTCGCGCGCCATCGTGCACGTGCACTCCCCGCTCAGTCACGACGCCTGCGACGGCGCGGGCTGGGTGGACGGAGCGCTCGCGGACGAGACCTGCCTGGCGAACTTCCGGGCCGCGCTGTGCGCGCTGCGGATCGACGCCGCGATGATCACCGACCACACGCCGCACCTGGACGAGGTCGGCTTCGAAGGCGCGCTCTGGATCGCGGAGGGCGACGAGCCGGTGACGAACGCGGCCGGGGACGTGATCGCGAGCCGCATGGCCTGCCCGGACGGCCACCGCGTGCTCTTGACGGTGGGGAGCGAGAACGTGCTGATGCCGCTGGGGCTCGAGCGGCACCCGGGTGACCCGAGCGACCCCGAGGCGGTCCGCGCGATCTACGAGGGAGGGGACGCCGCCTCCATCGCCGGGCTGCGCGAGGCCGGCGCGCTCATCTGGCAGGCGCACACGGAGGAGCGCACGGTCGAGGAGCTGCGGGCGCGCGACCTCGACGGGCTCGAGCTCTACAACCTCCACGCCAACGTGGACCCCGGGATCCGCGAGGAGCACCTGGGGCTGGATCCCGCGGGCTTCTTGCCCGCGCTCCTCGACTTCACGCGTCCCGCCCTCCGGCTGCCGCCCGATCTCGCGCTGCTCGCGTTCCTCGAGCCGAACCGCCCCGCGCTCGATCGCTGGGACACGCTGCTCGCGGACGGGCTCCGGGTGTCGGGGAGCGGCGGCTGCGACGCGCACGAGAACGCCCTGCCCATGGAGCTCGCGGACGGGGAGCGCGCGGACAGCTACCGGCGCATGATGTACTGGATCCAGAACCACCTGCTGGTGGACGACGACTCCCCCGAGGCGGCGAAGGCGGCGCTCGGGGCGGGGCGCTTCTACGTGACGAGCGAGATCTTCGGGCCCCCGGTCGGCTTCGACTTCGTGGCCAGGGACGCGGAGACGGGCGGCGACGCGGAGATGGGCGAGACCGCGTCGGTGGGCGACACCCTGCGCGTCGTCGCCCCCGCGCTCCCGGAGGACTGGCCGCAGGATCCGCCGCCCGTCGTGACGCTGCGCCTCTTCCGCGCGCAGGACGGCGGTGCGGTGGAGGTCGCCACGAGCGACGGCGTGACCCTCGAGCACGTGACGACCGAGCCGGGCGCCTACCGCGTCGAGGTCTGGATGGCGCCGGAGCACGCGCGGCCCTTCCTCGGGACGCGCGCCGACCGGCTCCTGCGCGACGTCGTCTGGGTCTACTCCAACCCGATCTTCATCGAGTGAGAACCGCTGTGGGTCAAGCTCAGGAAGTCACGCGTCGCCTCCCGCACGGCCACGTCCCCGAGGAGGCGGCGATGCCCGAGCCCCTCGGTGACCACGAGACGTGATCCAGTCCATGCGCCGTGCAGCGCCTCACCGCACGCCAGCGGCACCTCGCGGTCGTCTCGGTCGTGCACGATGAGGGCCGGCGCCGCGATCTCGCGCGCGAGCGTGGGGCCGTGCACCGCGTCGAGGCTTCGGCCGACCCGCGCCTCGATGTGCGCCTGCGCGCGACCCAGCGCCTCCTGTCCGAGCCCGAGCAGCTGCCCCATCTGGGCGACCCAGGGCTTCGGCGAGATGGGCGGCGCGATGAGCACCGCGCCAAACGTGTCGAGCCCGTCCGCGAGCGCGACCGTCGCCGCGGCCGCGCCCAGCGAGTGCGCCACGAGCCCCACCGGACCGTGCTCCCCGTCGGTCATCGTGCGCAACGCCCGCACCATCTGACCCAGGTTCGTCGCGCGGCCGGTCGACTCGCCGTGCCCGACGTGATCGAAGGCGACCACCCGGAAGCCGGCCGCGACCAGCGGCCCGATGAACGGCGCCAGCTGCGTCGCGCGCCCGTTCCACCCGTGACCGAGGATCACGGTGGGCCCGTCGCCCCAGCTCCGCGCCGCGAGGCGCTCTCCCTCGAACGGGACGCCGAAGGCCCGCCCGCGCTCGAAGATCTCGCTCGGCTGCACCCGCATGCGCCGGGTCTGGAAGAACAGGTGCGCCGCGATGCGCCCCGCCGCCTCGGGCGAGAGCGCCTCGACCGCGCTCAGGCCGCCGCGCATCCACCCGGGCGCCTTCGGAGCGCGCCTGGGCTTCTTGAACTTCTCTGACGAAGAACGATCGATCGTGCTTTTATTGACTGCCAGCGATTCCATGATGACCCTCCTGCGATGACGATCTTCTACGCGCGCGCGCTCTGGATCAGGCGCTCGAACCCGGTCTTCAGCCGGTCGTCCGCGTCTCCCTGACCGAGCAGGCGCGAGAACCAGTGATACGAGAGCGCGAGCCCCCAGAGCTCGAACGCCCACTGACCCGTGTCGAGGTCGGCGCGGAAGTGCCCCTCCTCGACCGCGATGCGAGCTGCGGTGCGGAGCGCGTCGGTCCAGTCCCGCTGGATCGACACGAGCCGATCCCGGACCGCCCCCGGCTGGTCGTCGAGCTCCGCCGCGGCGGCCACGAAAGGGCAGCCCCCAGGGAGATACGCCGAGCTCTCCCACTCCAGCCAGCGCTCCATGATCGCGCGGACCCGGGGCTCCCCGCGCGAGGCGCGCAGCGCGGGCGTCATGACCGCCGAGACGAAGCGCGCCCTCGCCTCCTCGAGCACCTGGATCTGGAGGTCCTCCTTGGAGCCGAAGTGCGCGTAGAGCCCGCTCTTGCTCATGCCGAGCGACGAGGCGAGGGCGCCGATGGTCAGCCCGTCGAGCCCCAGCACGCTCGCCTGGGACAGCGCGTCCGCCAGGATGGCGGCGCGGGTCTCTTCGCCCTTGCTCATCTCGCTCTCCTCACGGCCAACAATAGAACGACCGTTCGTTTAGTCAAGTGCCCGTCTCGGCTCTTCGTCCTCTGGACGAGAGCGGGCGCACGCGACTGACGGAATCGGGTCAGCGCGTGGGAGGACGCTGCAGGATGGCGCGGGTGTAAGCGGTGACGAACCCGAGCCGGAGCGCGTTCCGACCGGTGACGCTCCACGGGCGCGAGCCGATGGTGACCACTTCGCAGCCGAGCCCGCGCGCCGCCTCGCAGCGGAGCGCGATCAGGGCCTGCTGCAGCCCGCGGCCGCGATGCGCCTCGAGCACGCAGCCCGCCATCGAGGTCGCCAGCCGGCGGTGATGCTCGAGGGCGGCGGCGCCCACCACTTCGCCGGCGCACCGAACCACCCACGCCTTGGTACGCGGGTGGGCCAGCATGCGACGCGCGCCGCTCGCCATGGCGTCGGCGTGCGGGCCGCCGCCGGGAGAGAACGACGCCACGTGCGTCTCGATGAACGCGTCGACCGCCGCGCCGTCGTCCGGAGCGACGGCCTCGAACGCGTATCCCTCCGGAACGGGCGCCGCGGGGATCGTCTCGAGATCGCGATAGAGCACCGTCTCGAACTTCGCGAGGTGGAAGCCTCCGGCCGCGCAGGCGGTCAGCACGCTGTCGTCCGCGAACGGACAGACCTCGATCGCCGGCTCCGTGCGCCCCGCGTAGAACGCGTCGATGCGCGCGATCGCGTCGGCCTCGAGCGGCCCTCGCATGCCGAGCCCGGTCACGAGGTTCATCCACGACTCCGCCGTCCCACCCCAGCACGCGACGCCCCCGCCGATCAGCAGTTGTTCGTCCCCCAGCTCGGAGAACGTGCGCACCATGCGCGCCTCCTCGATCGCCGCGAGCTCGTCGGGCGACATCTTCATTCGAGCGCCGACCGTGAGACGAGGCCCCGCGACGTGAGGCCACGGAGGGTGGCGCGCGCAGCCGCGCGCAGGACGGGGGCCCCGGACGCATAGTAGAGGCCGGCGCCGAGCGCGGTGCGGGGAGCCCACGGCCAGCGCGGCTGGGGCGCCATCGGCGCGATGGCCGGCCGCGTCCCCACGCGCGCATCGAGCGAGCGGTAGAGCTGGCGCCGACGCTCCGCGGCGTCGATCCGACCGAAGCGGGAGACGCGGGGATCGGTCTCGGTCGGGCAGTCGATCCAGGGCCCGAGGTCGTGCACCTGGGGGAGGCCGTCGCCGCTGAACGACAGGACCACGTCGTCGTCGATCGCGACGCGCGCCGCGTGGCTGTCCTCCACCGCGGCGCCGAGCAGCGCGAGATAGCGGTCGAGCTGATCCGCGCTGAACGCGTAGAGCCGATTCAGCACATGTACGGAGCCCTCGCGGCGGCAGAGGTTCTGTGTGAAGCGCCCACGCGAGGCGTCGTAACGCTGCCCGTAGAGACCGTGCGGGCACCGCGGCTCCGCCCGCGCGCGGTCGGCGAGGGCCCGCAGCTGGCGGGGGTGCAGAAAGATGTCGTCGTCGAGCGAGACGAACGCTTCGCCCCCGGACCGAGCCGCGGCGAGGTAGCGCTCCACCGGGCCTCGCCGCTCGTCGGCGCGGTCGAACACGACGCGATCGTCCAGCTCGTCCAGGAGCGATTCGGCGTCGATCGCGGGGTCGTTGACGCAGATTCGCACCTCGGTCACGCCCGGCGTGCGCAGCGCCAAGGCCACCGAGAGGCAGAGGTTCTCGGGCCGCGTGAAGACGGGCAGGATCACCACGAGCGATGGGCCCGAGATCGTCTGCGCCGGCACGCGCAGCGCCCGCGAGAGGGCCCGGTACGCGCGGGCGTGCTCCGCCCAGCCGCTCGGGATGGCGCGAAACCAGCGGAGCTTGCGGAGGCGACGCTGCGCGCGACTGAGTTCTCGAATGGCCATGGGCCCAACTGCGCTACGATACTGCGGCGAGCGAGGATGTCCCAAGACGCGAGGTCGAACGCAGCCGCTGGTGGTCGGAAGCTCGCGCGCGCAGTGACGGGCTATGGCGCCGCGATGGTGGTCGCCAAGCTGACGTCGCTGGTCACCCTGCCGGTGATCTCCTGGGTCATCACGCCGTCCGAGCTGGGCACCTTCGCGGTGCTCAACAGTCTCCTGCTGCTCTCGTTCGCCACCCTGCTCGATCTCGGCCTCGACGCCGCGGCGCTCCGCCTCGCGGTGGACGAAGACGCGGCGGGGCGACGCGACACGTTCAGCTCGCTCCTCGTCGCTCGCACGCTCCTGGCGAGCGCGATCGCGATCGTCGCGGTGGGCTGGGCCCCGGACGTGTCGCGCGTCCTGACGGGCACCGAGGCCCACGCCCCGCTGATCCCGTGGCTCGCCCTCTCGATCCTGGTCGGCACGCCGGCGCGTACGATGTCGAACTGGCTGCGCTTCCAGGGGCGTCACGGGCAGCTCGGCGGGGTGATGTCGACGATGAGCCTGATCGACGCCGCGCTCCAGATCGGCCTCGTCGTGGGCCTGGACTGGGGCCTGGCCGGGCTGGTCATCGCGCGGGTCGGCTCGCACGTCCTGACCCTCCCCGCGCTCCTCGCTCTGGGCCGCGACCTGCGCGGCGGCCGCCTGCGCCTCTCGCTCCTGCGCCCGATGCTGGCGTTCGGCCTCCCGTTCGGGCTCTTCAGCGCGCTCCACTCGCTGCGAGAGGTCGACCGGTATCTGATCGGCCACCTCGCCTCTTTCGAGCATGCCGGGGTCTACGACCTGTCCGTTCGCATCGCGGCGCCGTTGGCCGCCGTCAACCTCGCGCTCTCGCTCGCCCTCGAGCCGGAGCTCTATCGACGACACGACGCGCCGGGCACCGCGCGCCGCGTGGACGCCTTCGTGCGCGCGTACGCCTGCCTCGGCGGCGGAGTCGCCTTCGCGGCCGCGGCGCTCTCCCCCGAGATCGTGCTCCTCGTGGACCCCGCGTTCCGGCCCGCGGTCCGCCTCATCCCCATCCTCCTGTTCCTGGAGCTGATCGAGGGCCTGCGACGCATGGCCGGGCTGGGCGGCGATCTGGCGAAGCGCACCGGTCTCTGGGCCGTGGTCGCGCTCGTGAACGTGCTGGTCGCGATCCCGGGGGCGGTGCTGCTCCTCCCCCGCTGGCCCTACCTCGCGGCGCCCGTCTCGCTGCTGGCCGGCGCGGTCCTCGCTGCGCTCACCGCCCACGCGCTCGCGCGCCGCGTCCACCCGATCGCGCTGCCGATCCCGCGGGCGCTCGCCGCCCTGCTCGTCGGCGCCGCGCTCTCCTGGGCGGCGGCCGTGGAGCTCGCCGAGGGTGCCCTCGGCCTGCTGGCTCGCGTCGCGCTGGCGGCGGCGTTCCCCATCGGCGCCGCGCTCGTCCTGAAGGTGCGCGCCGAGACCTTGCGAGAGCTGCTCGGGGCGCTGAGGCGGCGCGGAGAGCGGACCGCGTAGATGGCGGAGGCGAACGATCCGAAGCCACGCCGCTGGCTCCCCAGCGCCTCGCACGTCTTCGTGGCGCTCTTCGCCGCGCTCGTCGTTCACGCGCTCGCGGCCACGTACGTGTTCACCTCCCTCTGGGACTTCCGGGTCTTCCAGACCGCCTGGTACGACCACGCGTGGCAGCTCGAGCTGGGCTGGCGCGCGCACCTCGGTCAGTGGAGCGGGCGCGACTTCCACTACCCGCGAGGACCGCTCTGGCAGCTCGTCGCCTACCTCTCCTGGCGCCCGTGGCGAGGAAGCGACGCGACGGCGGCGGACGCGCTAGGTGGGATCGTCGGCGCCTTTCGATTGCTCGCGCTCGCGACGGTCGCCTGGATGGCGTGGGCCCGCGTGCGGCAGGCGGCGCTGCGACCGGTCATCCTGCTCATCCTCGCGAGCCTCTCGTTCGGCGCCGGCGTCCCGACGTTTCGCGCCCTGCTCTCGCTCGTGATCGTGCTGGTGCTCCTGCCTCCGCGCGACGACGCGTCGAGGCGCTTCCCGATCCCTCGCTGGCGCAACGCCGTGCTGGCGGCGGGCCTGACGACGCTCGCGCTGCTCTCGAGCTTCGATCGTTTCGGAGTCGCGATGCTCTCGGTCGCGGCGGTGTTCGGGATCGAGCTCGCCGTCACCCGGCGCGAGGGGGCGTCGATGCGCGCCCCTGCGCTGCGGCTCGCGCACTTCATCGCCGCGCTCGCGGCCGCGCTGCTGCTCGTCGCGGCCGTCGGGTGGATGCTCGGGGCCGACCCGCTGGCGTACGTCGCGGAGCAGCGCGCGCTCGCGGCGGGCTACGCGAGCGGCATGCGCACGCCCTGGCACGTCGGGGTCCCACCGGTGAACGTCGCGGGCCTCTTCGCCGCCGGCGTCGCCCTCGTCGCCGCGGCCTGGTGGCGGCGGGCTCCCGGCCACGTCCTCGGCTGGCTCGCAGGCGCGCTGCCGCCCGCGCTCTTCGGGCTCGTCACGTCGGACCAGGGCCACATCTACATGGCGCTGCTCCCGTTCTTGTGCGTGCTGGTGCTGGCGGCGGCGGAGCGGGGTGTGGATGGCTGGTCGCGGTTCGGCGCCGGGCTGCTCGCCGCGATCACGATCCTGGGCTGGTTCGGCACGTATCCCGCCAGCGTCTCGATCGATCCGCGCGTGTTCCGAGATGCCATCGCCGTGGCCCGGGGAGAGAAGCGACCGGATCGGGGGTTCGTCTCGGAGCACGCCCGCGCGGTCACCTGGGCGCGCGAGCGGGTGGCCGAGGAGAACCCGCGCTGCGTCGCGTTCTGGCCGAGCCTCACCGTGGCGCACGCGATGGCGCGGGTGCCGGGACCGACGATGCTCGCGCTTCGGTGGAACGACACGCAGCAGCGCGCGCTCTCACGCGCCATCGCCGAGCACGACTGCCCACTTTACTTGCATGACATACTCAGCTTCGACGACATCGGCGGATCGTGGTTCCTCGGCCCCGACTTCCTCACGATAGTCGAGCGCTACCGGTTCGAAGAGCGCGTCGGCGTCGGACTGGCGGCCATGCGGCGGCGCGACGAGCCGATCGAGATCGACGCGGTGCCGCTCCCGACCCCGCGACGCGCGGCCGAGCTCGCGTTGCCCGGCGAGCTCGTCGTCCCGCTCGGGCGCACGGTCGAAGGGACCAGCGTCGTACGGCTCGACTACACCCTCGAGCTCGACGGGCTGCGGGCGCAGCTCGGCGGGCTCCCGTGGGCGGAGTGGCGCTTCGAGCGCGAAGGGGCCCCTGTGGGCGACTGGCAGACGCTGCACCACCTCCGCGCGGGCGAGGGAACGGTCTACCTCTCTCCGGACCCGGAGGCCGTCGAGTGGTCCTGGATCGCCGAGGCACCCCTCGTTCGCCGCGTCCGGGCGGACGCGCTCCGCATCCGCTTCGAGCGACGCGGCGTCTTCACGCCGGACGCGCTGACGTTCGTCGTGCGAGCGATGACCGAGCACCCCTCGCCGGCGCCGGGCCCCGAGCCCGCGGTCTCCTGCCGTGCAGAGATCGACCTGCTCGAGCAGCTCCGCGCCGGGCAGGCGTTCACGCGCATGGTGTCGCCGCGTCCCGCGCTCGTGCACTTCCACCTGGATCCCAACGTCTATCCTTTCCCCGACGCGGAGATCTTCTTTCGCGCGCGGCCGTGCGCGGACGCCTGCCTGCACATGCGAGCCGGCGTCGTCTCCGACGTCGGCGACGGTGTGGACCTCGAGCTCCACGTGCTGTGGCGTGAGGAGCGACTGCGCGTGCTCTCCCACCGCGTCTCGCCGGGGACCGAGATCCCGTTCGAGATCCCGCTGGATCGCTGGACCGGCCGGTCGATCCTGCTGCGGCTCGGCACCCGAAACGGTCGCAACGTCGATGGCGATCACGCGGTGATCGTGGAGCCCCGGATCGGGCCCTGTAGCGCGCGACGCTGGGTGGCCGAGGCGGTCGAGTCCGGGGACGCGCGGGTCGCGCGCGGGACGACCCAGGTGCGCGGCCGGGACGTGTACCTGGGCGCCAGCGGAGCGGAGCTGCGCTACCCCCTGCACGTGCTCGATCACACCTGCTTCGGCGTCGGCTACGCGTCCGAGGGAGTTCCGTTCAGGGCGCGGGTGCGCGTCGGCCTCATGGTAGATGGGCTCGAGCACGTCCTCTTCGAGCGCGACCGAGAGCTGAGTCAGACCCCGGTGGGCGAGAGTCACTCGCTCGGCGAGTACGCGGGCCGCGACGCGGAGCTCGTCGTGGCGACCGAGCCGCTCGAGGGCGACGGCGAGCCTTCCCGCTGGACGGGCCCGCACGTCTACGAGTGCGCGCCATGAAGCGAAAGCTCACCGTCATCGGGCTCTTCGCAGGGACGCTCATCGTGGCCGCGATCAGCCGCGCCGCCGTGACCGACTTCGCGAGCCTCGACGGCGCCGCGGCCGAGGGCGTGGACATCGCCACCGCGTGGCGCCTCGGGTTCGGGGAAGTGGCGGGCGTGAGCTTCGTGAGTCCGCGAGGCCCCCTCTGGCAACTCCTGGCGTGGGTCGGGGCGCTGGGCGCAACCGATGACCCCGCGCGCTTCGTGGGAGCACGATGCGCGATCCTCTCGCTCGCGAGCCTCGCCGTCGCGTCCTGGTCTGGCTGGCGCGCAGGCGCAGACGATCGCGGGAGCCTGTTCGCGCTCGTCGGGCTCGGCTGGCTGGCCCTGCAGCACCCGGAAGAGACGTTGCCGAGCATGCTCGCGCTCGCCGCGATCCTCGGGGCGCTGCGACCGCCGGAGGGAGACGCGGCCGAGGAGGCCTCCGCGGGAGCGCTCGCGGGGCTGCTGGCCGGGTTGGGCGCCTGGATCGATCCCGGGATCACCTTCGGGCTCGGCGCGAGCCTCACCGTCGCGCTCGGGCTGACGGAGCGCGGCGGTCGTGCGCGCGGCGCCGTGGCGCTGGCGACGTACGCACTCTTCGCGCTCGCCCTCGGCGCCGTCGTGGGCTTCGCGCCGCTGCGCGTCGACTGGGCCGCGGACGGGGACGGTCGCCCGGCCGCGCTCCCCCTCGCCGTCGTGTCGGGCCTCCTGGCCGCCGGTCTCCACCGGGCCGATCGCGTGGCCGCGGGATGGATCTTCGCCGCGCTGCCGCTGACCATCCTCGGCGCCGCGCGCGGTGACACGCCCGCCGCCTACGTCGGATCGTTGCCGGTCACGGGGGCGCTCCTGCTTGCCGGCGTCCGGCTCTGGCCACGCTCGGTGCTGGCGGGCTCGCTCGCGACGCTGCTGTTCCTGGTGGTCACCGTCGGCTGGGTCGGTCACGTCGGGATGAGCTCCGCGCCGGAGATCCACGCGGTCACGCAAGCCGCCACCCTCTTGGAAGCGCCTGGCGAGACTCCCGCCCGCGGTGACCTCCCCCGCGTAGCGCGACGTATCTCGCGTCTCTCGGGCTGCGTCGTGCTCCCGCGCCGCCTGGCGGCGGCGGCGCTGGTCACCGAGCGCCCCGGCCCGTGGTGGCCGAGCGACCGCGGCAGCGGCGCGCGCCTCGCCGAGGAGATTCGCCGCGCGCGGTGCCCCTGGGCCGTCGTCACGGGGCCCCTCCCGGGCCCCCGGACCGAGGGAGCGGACGAGGTCTTCGACCGAGCCGACCTCGCGCTGGCGGAGCGCTACGCCGTGCACGAGCGGCTGGGGCCGGCGACCCATCTCCTCTCGCTGGCGAGCGCCACGGTCCCCGCGAGCCGGTCTCCCCTGCCCCTGCGCACCGACGGTGCTCTAGCCCCGAATCAAGCGCTTCGCGCTTGCTCCGGGTCTAGCAATTCTAGTCAGGGGCTTTTCGCAAAAGCCCCTCGCTGCGGCGGCAAAGCCGCCTTCGCTTCACCCGAAAACGACGCGCCTGCGGCGCTTCTAGCCCCAAATACAGGCGCACCGTGGAACGAGGCGCTGGATTTGGGTCTAGCAGTCCGGCCGACTCGCTTCGAGCTCGACCGGAGCGTCCCCCTCGATCGCGTGCTCTCGATCGAGCTCGAAGACCTCGTAGGCGAGCCGACGGCGCTGATCGTGACGGTGAGAGACGACGGCCGCGACGTCGGCGTCGCGCGACGCTTCCCGCTCGACCATGGCCAGGCGCTCGTGACGCCAGAGCCGAGGCTCGCGTGGTGGCGATGGCTGACCGGGTGGAGCTCGGCCGAGCCCCGCACGTGGGACAGCGTGGACCTCTCGCTGGATCGAGGCACCGCCACCGTGGCGCGTGTCACCGTGCTCGAGCCCACCGACGCGACGCGAGGTGACGCCCCGACCCGGTGCACGACGGACCGCGCGCTGCAGGCGCCCCCCTTCGCGCGGAACGCCGCCGCGCGACGAGAGGGAGATCTGATCGCGCTCGATCCATCACCGCCCGGAGCCGTCGCGGAGCTCGGCTACCTGGCGATCCCCTGCGATGACACCTGCCTCGTCGGCGAGGTGGGGCTGCTCGACGGCGCGGGGCCCTCTCACACCCTCCAGTTCGAGGCCAGCGTGTTCGACGGAGGCGAGGAGCTTCACTCGGTGCGCTACGAGATCGGCCGCGGGTGGCGCAAGCCGTTCGAGCTGCCCCTGCATCCCTGGTCGGGGCGCGAGCTGCTCCTGCGTTTCACCGCGCGCGCGCCGGGCGCCGACCTCCGCGGGCTCGCGCGACTCTTCTCTCCGCGCCTCGCGCGGTGCTCCGGACACCCCAGCCTCGTGACCCGGTTGCACGACGAGGCGCGGCACGAGGTGGAGCACGGAGCCCCTCGCATGATCGGCGACACGCTGGAGCTCCCGGTGCGTGAGCGGGGCGCGCCGCCGACGGAGGTCCGCGTTCCTCTGCAGCTCGAGCGGCCGTCATGTCTCGCGGTCGAGGTCGCGGCGGCGCAGCACGACAGCTGGGTGACCGTGCTGGTCGGCGTCGTCGAAGGCGGTCGACTGCGGCGACTCGTCCGCGAGACGTTCGGTCCGGGAGACGTCGAGGTCCGACCGCTCACCGATCGCGACCTCCGCGGTTGGACGGGCCGGAAGATCGAGCTGTACCTGGCCGCTTGGTCCACCACTCCCCACGAGGCCAGCGGAGTCGCGCGCCTGATCCGGCCTCAGCTTCACACCTGCGGTGAAGAGCCGCGGTGGCTCTTCCACTGAGCCCGTATCAGGGCTGCGCGCGCAGGCTCTCGGTCGGGACCCAGTTCGTCGTGCGCGGGCTCGGGCGCGAGGGGACGCCGCGCTCGATGCGCGCGCGCGCGGCCGCGTCCAGCCTCCGGAAAGGCTCGTTGAAGATGTGCTTCATCGGGTTGATGGCGGCGCCAACGAGCCACGGGAGGACGCGAGGGAGCTTGTCGGGCCGGTGGTAGAGGACCCGCGCGAGGATCCGCAGCGCCACCATGGGCTTGCTGCGGTTCACCTCTCCGCCGAGCGGGAGGAAGTTGTTCGAGCTCGCGTTGCAATAGTAGAACGCGTGAAGGCGCTGTGCCTTCTTGAAGTCCTCGGTCTCGAACAGCACCGGGGGATTGCTCGACCAGGTCCCCGTCCCGTACTCCTCCTCGGGGAGCATCCGCGCGTTCGCCTCCACCCAGCGGTAGAGGTCGGTGTTGGTGTACGGGACCGCGATGTACCAGCGCGCGAGATCGATCCCGGCGTGCTCGAGGTTCGCCAGCGAGCGCAGCGTCGACTCGGGCGTGGCGCCGGGGAGGCCGACGATCATGAACGCCTCGGTCTTGTAGTCGTAGCGGTGGAGCAGCTCGCAAGCCTCCTTGAGCGTCGAGAGCTTCAAGTTCTTGCCGATGCCCTTGGCGATGTCCGGGTCGAGGTCCTCGACGCCGAAGGGGATTCGCACCACGCCAGCTCGCCGCATGAGCGACACGAGCTCGTCGTCGAGGCAGTTGGCGCGCACGCCGTTCGGAAACGAGTACTGGAGATCGAGGCCCTCCTCGAGGATGAGCCGGAAGATCGCCTTGGCCCGCTTGACGTCGGTGTTGAACGCGTCGTCCCAGATCCCCACACGAGTGAAGCCGCGGTCGCGAATGTCGAACAGCTCGGCGACCACGTTCTCGGGAGAGCGCGCGCGCCATCGGCGAGACGAGTACAGCTTCTTCGTGCAGCAGAACACGCAGTCCCACGGGCAACCGCGCGATGTGATGATCGGGTGGATGTGCCCGTTGAAGGGGATGTTCGCGTAGTTGGGGAACGCGAGTGAGTCGAGGTCCTGGATCAGCGGCCGCTCGCCGTTGCTCCGGATCATGCCCTTGGAGGCCACCACGAGGCCCTGGAGCGAGTCGATCTTCTCACCCCGCTCGAGGGTTTGGACGATGTCGAGCATCGTCTCTTCGCCCTCTCCGATCACGAGCGCGTCGTAGTGCGGATAGTCGACGAGGAACTGCTTCTTCTCGAGGGTGACGTGCGGGCCGCCCGCGATGACCAAGGCGTCGCAGCGCTCGCGCACGAACTTCGCGCAGCGCGCCGACTGGTCGACGTTCGAGATGTCGACCGAGAAGCCCACGATGGCGGGGCGGCGCGCGAGGATGGCCTCGAGCGCTTCCTCCTCGCGATCCTCGTGCACGGGGACGACCTCGGACGCGTAGCCGGCCGCCGCGAGGCTGGCCTGCAGATAATACGGGCCGAGTGAGATGATCCTGCGGCTGTTGACGCAGTCGATGAAAACGATATCGCCCACGCTCATACCGCGAGAGTATCCCAATCCACTCTTCCCGGCTCGCGCCGACGTTCTCAATCGTGGTCGTCGTGGTGGTGATGATGGCCGGGGGTGCAGCGCGCGTCCTCCCAGCCGACCCACCACTCGCCGTCGGGTCCGCGCTCGCGCTTCCACACCGGGACCCGCTCCTTGATGCGATCGATGAGCAGGCGGCCTGCCTCGAAGGCCTCGCCGCGGTGCGGGGCGCTCGCGGCGCAGATGATCGCCTCCTCGCCCACCTTCAGCTCCCCGACGCGGTGATGCGCCGCGAGCCGGACGACGGGGATCTCGGACTCGATCTCGGCCACGATGCGCGCCATCTCCTTGAGCGCCATCGACGCGTAGGCGGAGTACTCGAGCGCCGTGACCGTGCGGCCCTCGTGGTGGTCTCGCACGACGCCCACGAAGGTCGCGAGCGCGCCCGCCGACGGGTGGCGCACGAGGTCGAGCACGTCGTCGTAGCGGAGCGGCGTGTCCCTGATGGCCACGCGCGCCTCCGCCGGCGCGCGATCCGAGCCGCCCGCGACGGGCGGGATCAGGGCCACGGCGTCGCCGTCGCTCAGGGCGGTCGAGTCTTCGGCGAAGGCCTCGTTCACCGCGAAGCGCACCTGCGCGAGCCGACCGCGCAGCGCGGGGTGTGCCTCCTCGAGCTCCGCGGCGAGGGCCGCCACCGTCGATGCCGCAGTCTCGCGCGCCTCGCGGTCGGTCCCGACCAGCTCGCGCACGGCGGCGAAATAGAGGATCTCCAGTCTCACGCGGTGGGTGTCGCGCTCGGCGCCCCGGCGGTCAAGCGGTCTTCGGCCGGTCGCTCGCGCGCGAGACGCGCCCGTGGAAGCCGCTCTCCGGGCGGCTCGCGCGCCCCGTCGCGAGGCCGTGCGCCTCCTCGGGGTCCCGGGTGACGTGATAGACGAAGTGGCCCTCCCGATGCAGCCGCGTGACCTGCATCTCTCCACTCGCCGTGGCCACGAGCACCACCACCCGCTCGAAGGCGCGACCCACCGCGAAGCGCAGCTGCCGCATCGCGGCCTCGAAGCCCGGGTCGTTTCGCGGCGGCGCGTCGCGCATGTCCACGACGATCCCGTAGGCGCGGTGACGCGGCTTGAAGCACCGCACCAGGGCGTCGACCTCCGCGCGGACCTCGCTCGCCCCGTCGTAGGGTCGCGGGCTCCGGACCAGCCAGACCAAGGGCTCGTGCTCGTCTTCCACGAGCTCGTAGAAATGAGATCGATACACCGCTCGGTTCCCCCAGAGGCAAACGGTCCACGCATGTTCCGCCCACGCCGGCATCCTGCAAGTCCTAGCCTGGGAGCATCGTCGAGGAGTGCTGCGGCAGAGGTCGTCTTGACACGGTGCGTCACGCGTCCTAGGTCGAACGCTGAATCGTCGTTCAGACGAGGGCCGCCACGCGCACCCGGGCGGACCCCTACAGCGCAGGAGGAGCCATGGCCAAGGGCAAAGGGAAGAGCCGCGTCGCCATCGTCGCGGGATTGCGGACGCCGTTCGCGAAGCAGGGCACGGCCTACCGCGACGTGTCGGCGCTCGAGCTGGGGACCATGGTCGTCTCGGAGCTGCTGCAGCGGAGCGGCGTCGACCCGAGCGAGATCCAGCAGTGCGTCTACGGACAGGTCGTGCCCTCGCTCAAGGCGCCGAACATCGCGCGCGAGATCGTGCTGCTGACCGACATGCCCCGCGACATCGAGGCGTTCAGCGTCTCGCGCGCGTGCGCGACGAGCTACCAGTCCGCCGTCAGCGTGGCCCAGGCGATCGAGACCGGCGCCATCGACTGCGGCGTCGCGGGCGGCGCGGACAGCGCGTCGGACGTGCCGATCTCCGTGAGCAAGCGGCTCGCGTCGGCGCTCATCGACGCGAACCGCGCCAAGAGCCTCAAGGACCGGCTCGCGGCGTTCAGCGGCCTCAAGCCGAAGGACTTCCTCCCCGTCCCGCCCGCGCTCAAGGAGTACACGACGGGCCTGACGATGGGCGAGAGCGCCGAGAAGATGGCGAAGGAGAACCACATCGCGCGCGAGGCGCAGGACGAGCTGGCGCACCGCAGCCATCAGCGCGCGGCCGACGCGTGGGAGAAGGGCTGGATGCAGGACGAGGTCATGGAGGCCTACCTGCCGCCCCGCTACGAGGCGCTCACGGAGGACAACCTCGTGCGCCACGACGGCAAGCTCGAGAGCTACTCCAAGCTCCGCCCCGTCTTCGACCGCAAGCACGGCACGATCACGGCCGGCAACTCCTCGCCGCTCACCGACGGCGCGAGCGCGCTCCTCATGATGCGCGAGGACAAGGCGAAGGCGCTGGGGCTCGAGCCCCTCGGCTACCTCAAGAGCTACGCGTTCGCGGCCATCGATCCGGCGGGGCAGATGCTCATGGGCCCGAGCTACGCGACGCCCAAGGCGCTCGACCGCGCGGGCGTGAAGCTCTCGGACCTGGACCTGATCGACATGCACGAGGCCTTCGCGGCCCAGGTGCTGAGCAACACGCAGGCCTTCGAGAGCAAGCGCTTCGCGGAGAAGGAGCTCGGGCGCAGCGAGGCGATCGGACAGATCGACTGGGACGAGTTCAACGTCACCGGCGGCTCCATCGCGATCGGTCACCCCTTCGCGGCGACCGGCGCGCGGCAGATCACCCAGACGCTGAACAACCTGAAGCGGCGGGGCGGCGAGCTGGCCCTCTGCACCGCGTGCGCGGCCGGCGGCCTCGGCGCGGCCATGGTCCTCGAGGCGGCGAGCTGAGGGAGGGACGACGATGAGCGACGCATTGACGATCGAGAAGCGCGATGACGGGGTCTTCGTCATCCGGATGGATCTGCCCGGCGAGAGCGTCAACACGCTCCAGGACCGCTTCGCCGAGGACTTCGGCGCGGCGTTCGACGCGGTGGAGAAGGACCCGGTCTGCAAGGCCGTGGTGTTCACCAGCGGCAAGAAGGACTTCATCGTCGGCGCCGACGTGAAGATGCTCAAGCGCTGCAAGACGGCGCGCGAGGCCGCGGACCTGGCGCGGGGTGGACAGCGCTCGATGAACCGCATCGCGGGCTTCCGTGTGCCGGTCGTCGCCGCCATCCACGGCAACGCGCTCGGCGGCGGCCTCGAGGTCGCGCTCGCGTGCCACGGGCGCGTCGCGTCGGACAGCCCGCGCACCCGCCTCGGCCTCCCGGAGTGTCAGCTCGGGCTGCTCCCCGGCGCGGCCGGCACGCAGCGGCTCCCGCGCCTCGTGGACATCCAGACCGCGCTCGACATGCTGCTCACGGGCAAGCAGATCAACGCGAAGAAGGCCAAGAAGATCGGCCTGGTGGACGAGGTCGTCCCCGAGGCGATCCTCGTCGAGGTGGCGGCGCAGCGCGCGCTGAAGCTCGCGGAGAAGGGCGGGCAGAAGAAGAAGACGCTGAAGGAGCGCCTCAAGCCCGAGGAGCTCCAGGAGTGGGCGCTGACCGAGAACCCGCTCGGCCGGAAGGTCGTCTTCGACCAGGCGAGGAAGGCGCTCCTCGAGAAGACCCGCGGGAACTACCCGGCGCAGGAGAAGATCCTCGACGTGGTGAAGACGGGGCTCGAGAAGGGCTTCGAGGCCGGGCTCGAGGCGGAGGCCGAGGCCTTCGGTGAGCTCGTCGTGAGCCCCCAGGCGGCGCAGCTGATGAACATCTTCTTCGCGACGACCGCGATGAAGAAGGACTCCGGCGTGGACGACCCCGAGGTGAAGCCGCGCGACGTCGACGTGGTCGGCATGCTCGGCGCGGGCCTGATGGGCGCGGGCATCGCGTACGTCACCGCGGACAAGGCGGGCATCCCCGTGCGCCTCAAGGACCGGGACGTGGCCGGCGTGGGCCGCGGGCTCAAGTACGTGCGCGACGTGCTCGACAAGAAGGTGAAGCGGAAGCGCCTCACCAAGATGGAGCGCGACGTGATCATGAACCGCGTCAGCGGCACGACGCGCTACGACGGCTTCGAGAACGTCCCCGTGGTGATCGAGGCGGTCTTCGAGGACCTCGGGCTCAAGCACCGCGTGCTGAAGGACACCGAGGAGCGCGGCCCGAAGGACGTGATCTTCGCGTCCAACACCAGCTCCATCCCGATCACCGACATCGCGGAGGCGAGCGCGCACCCGGAGACGGTCATCGGCATGCATTACTTCTCGCCCGTCGAGAAGATGCCGCTCCTCGAGATCATCACGACCGACAAGACCGCCGACTGGGTCACCGCGACCTGCGTGGAGCTCGGCAAGAAGCAGGGCAAGACGGTCATCGTCGTCAACGACGGGGTCGGCTTCTACACGAGCCGCATCCTCGGCCCGCTCATGAACGAGGCGGCCTACATCCTGAACGAGGGCGTCCCGGTCGAGGACATCGACCGCGCGCTCGTCGACTGGGGCTTCCCGGTCGGGCCGATCACCCTGCTCGACGAGGTCGGCATCGACGTCGCCGAGAAGGTCGGCCACATCGTGCAGGCCAAGTTCGGCGACCGCATGAAGGCGCCGCCCGGCTTCGAGAAGCTCGTCGCGGACGAGCGCTTCGGACGCAAGAACGGCAAGGGCTTTTACCGCTACGGCGGCGACAAGGGCAAGAAGAAGGAGGTCGACGAGAGCGTCTACGCGGTGCTCGGCTTGACCCCCGACAAGAAGATGGCGGCCGAGGAGATCGCGCAGCGATGCGCCCTCGCCTTCGTCAACGAGGCCTGCCTCTGCTTCGGCGAGGGCATCCTCCGCAGCGCGCGCGACGGCGACATCGGCGCGATCTTCGGGCTCGGCTTCCCGCCCTTCCGCGGCGGCCCGTTCCGCTACGTGGACACGGTCGGCGCCAAGGAGATCGTGCGGCGCCTGCAGCGCTTCCGCGACCGACTCGGCAACCGCTTCGCCCCCGCGCCCGTGCTCCTGTCGATGGTCGAGAGCGGCCAGACCTTCCACGGCGACGACGCCGTGAAGCCGGGTCAGCACGACTTCCCGCCCGGTCAGGCGGTCAGCGCGACGGCCTGAGCACGTCGTCGACGTCGATCGACGCGTCGGCGAAGCGCTCGAGGGTGATCGTCTCCCCGCGTCCGTGTGACGTGACGCGGGCGTAGCGGTCGCCCTCGGGCTGCCGATGCACCTCGATGGCCGCCTCGCGCACGTTGACGATCCAGTACTCGGGCACGCCCATCGCCGCGTAGAGCGGCGCCTTGGTCAGACGATCGTAGGAGAGCGATGACTCCGCGACCTCGATGACCAGCCACGCCACGGACGGGTGGGCGTCGTCGTAGTCGCCGGGCGGGATCACCGCGAGATCCGGTTCCGGCTCGGAGTCGTCCGGCGCGATGAGGGGCCCCTGGACGCGTACCCGGGCGCGCCCGGACAGCTTCAGGACGAGGAGCTCCGTGAGCCGGTCGATCGGGCTCGTGTGCGTGGGTCCCTGCGGCGGCCTTCGAATGATCACCCCTCGGATCAGCTCGACCCGCTCGTCGGCGAAGGCGCCCTCCTCCACGAGCCGGTCGTACTCCGCCCTCCGCAGTCGCCTGACCTGCTGCGCTTCGATGCCGGGGAACTCTGCGTGGAGGGGCTGCATGCGCTCTCAGGATAGACAGCCCCGCCCGGGGCGTCATCCCACCTCGCCGGGCTCCGAGCGCTCGCTCGTCGACGGCTCGGGGATTGGCTCCTGCACCTCCTCCACCGGCCCGCTCATCAGGTCGGCGATCCAGGCCCACTCCGTCGTGTTGGAGAGCGCGATCTTCAGGATCATCGTCAGCGGCACGCTCAACAGCGCGCCGACCGGGCCGAGCACCCAGCCCCAGAGCACGATGGAGAGCAGCACGACGACGGGCGAGATGCCGAGCGCGCGCCCCATCAGGCGCGGCTCGATCACGTTGCCGATCGAGACGTTCACGGCCACGTAGCCGCCCGCCACCGCGAGCGCCGTGCCGGGGCCGTGCACCACGAGCGCGACGAGCACCGGTGGGATGGCGGCGAGCAGCGAGCCGACGGTGGGGATGTAGTTGAGCAAGAACGCCAGCAACCCCCAGAGGACGGCGAAGTCCACGCCCATCACCGCGCACCAGACGCCGAGCAGCACGCCGGTGGTGATGCTCGTGGCGCTCTTGACGCTGAGGTAGCGGTTGATCTCGGCCGAGATGGCCGTCAGCACATGGTCGCCCGCCGCGCTCCCGGCGAAGTGCGCCTCGACCTTGCGCCAGAGCCGAGACGCGTCGAAGAGCGTGAACGCGAGCACGAGCACGACGAGGAGCAGGTTGCCCAGGATCGCGCCGAGGCCGGTCAGCGTCGTGCCGATCATCTCCATGATCGCGCCCGGGTCGAGCGCCGTCGAGAGGCCTTCGGGCGCGAGCCGCACCCCGTGCGAGCTCATGAAGTCCGCCAGCTCTCGGTAGATCTCGCCCAGTCGATCGCGATAGACGGGCACGCGCTGCTCGAAGCGCCCGACCGAGCTGCCGATCAGGACGCCGAGCGTGCCCAGCACCGCCAGCTCCAGCAGCAGCACCAAGCTCACCGCGAGCGGATACGGCATGCGCGTCTTGCTCAACCGAAAGACGAGCGGGCTCGACACGAAGGCGAGGAAGAGCGCGAGCAGGATCGGCACGACGATGGACGCCGCCGCGCGCATGCCGGCGATCAGCACGACGATGGCGGCGATGGTGACGAGGCCGCGACGTACCTTCTCGCGAGACACTGGCCACAGAGTAGTCACGAAGCGGGGGACGGCACGCCAGGTCGCGCGACGATTTCTTCATCCTGAAACCTGTAGGAAATCCGGCGCGATTAGAGCAGGTGGGTGCAGCCGACCTCCTCAGCCCCGACGCAACCTGCGTGGAGCGCGTCGCTGGGCCTCACGCTCGGAGATCGCGCGGGTCGGACCCGGATCCGCAGCCTGCGACACCATGGCCCGCTGCGGATCCAGCGCGCGTTCCACCCAGAGGGCGACGGGACGGCCCACGTCGTGGTCCTGCATCCGCCGGCCGGTTTGGTGGGCGGCGATCGGCTGGACGTGGAGATCGACGTCGAGGAGGGCGCGCGGGCGCTCGTGACGACGACGGGCGCGGGCAAGACCTACCGCTCGGACGGCCGGCAGGCGGAGACCCTCACGTCGGCCCGCGTCTCGGACGGCGCCTACCTCGAGCTGGTGCCGCAGGAGACCGTGGTCTTCGACGGCGCCCACGCGGGGCTCTGCACCTCGGTGTCGCTCGCGGCCACGGCGGAGCTGCTGGCCTGGGAGGTGATCTGCCTCGGACGCCCTGCATGCGGGGAGCGCTTCGACCGCGGCCGGCTGCGCTGCGCGCTCGAGGTCTCTCGCGAAGGCCACCTGCTCTTCTCGGAGCGAGGGACCGTGGCCGGGGGAGACCCGGCGCTCGACGCGCCCTGGGGGTTCGGCGGTCTCCCCGCCTTCGGCACCCTGGTGGCCACGGCCGGGGCGGTCGACGCGCTCCGGGTCGCGGTCGCAGACCACGCGGGGCCGGCCGCGGTGACCCGGCTCGACGATCTCCGCGTCGTGCGCGTCGCCGGCCGCGACGGCGTCCACGTCCGCGCCGCCCTCGAGCGCGCCCGACACGCCGTCCGAGACGCGTGGCGCCGGCCCCGACTCGACCCCGCCATCTGGAGGAGCTGATGGAGCTCGCACCGAGAGAGAAAGACAAGTTGCTCATCTTCTGCGCCGGCCTGCTCGCCGAGCGGCGCCGCGAGGCGGGCCTCCGCCTCAACTACCCGGAGGCCGTCGCCTACATCTCGAGCGCGCTGCTCGAGGGCGCCCGGGCCGGCAAGAGCGTCGCCGAGCTGATGAGCCACGGCGCCACGCTGCTGACTCGCGAAGACGTGATGGAGGGCGTGCCCGAGATGATCCACGAGGTCCAGGTCGAGGCCACCTTCCCCGACGGCACGAAGCTCGTGACCGTGCACGAGCCCATCCGATGACGCCGGGGGAGATCCGGGTCGCCGACGGCGAGATCACGCTCAACGAGGGCCGCGCGCGGGCGACGCTTTCGGTGGCCAACACGGGGGACCGGCCGATCCAGGTCGGCTCGCACTACCACTTCGCGGAGACGAACCCGGCCCTCGACTTCGACCGGGCCGCGGCGCGCGGCATGCGCCTCGACATCCCCGCAGGCACCGCGGTCCGCTTCGAGCCGGGCCAGACCCGGGAGGTCCGCCTCGTCGCGTACGCGGGTGATCGCCGCGTCTTCGGCTTCCGGGGCGAGGTCATGGGACCGCTGGAGGACGCGTGAGCGACGAGAGACGACTGGGCCGCGCGGAGTACGCCGCGATGTACGGCCCGACCACGGGCGACCGCGTACGCCTCGCCGACACCGAGCTGTTCATCGAGGTCGAGCGGGATCACACCGTCTACGGCGACGAGGTGAAGTTCGGCGGCGGCAAGGTGATCCGCGACGGGATGGGCCAGAGCCAGCGCCCGCGCGCGGAGGTGGTCGACCTCGTGATCACCAACGCGCTGATCGTGGACCACTGGGGTGTCGTCAAGGCAGACGTCGGCGTCAAGGACGGACGCATCGCGGCGATCGGCAAGGCCGGCAACCCGGACGTGCAGCCCGGGGTGGACATCGCGCTCGGCGCGGCGACCGAGGTGATCGCCGGCGAGGGTCAGATCCTCACGGCCGGCGGGATCGACGCCCACATCCACTTCATCTGCCCACAGCAGATCGACGAGGCGCTCGCGAGCGGCGTGACCACGATGCTCGGGGGCGGCACCGGCCCGGCCACGGGGACCAACGCGACCACCTGCACGCCCGGCGCGTGGAACCTCGCCCGCATGCTCGAGGCGGCCGAGGCGTTCCCGATGAACCTCGGCTTCCTCGGCAAGGGCAACGCCAGCCAGCCGCTGCCGCTCGAGGAGCAGCTGCGCGCCGGAGCCATGGGGCTCAAGCTTCACGAGGACTGGGGCACGACGCCGAGCGCCATCGATCACTGCCTCGCCGTCGCGGAGCGCTTCGACGTCCAGGTCGCCATCCACACCGACACGCTCAACGAGTCGGGCTTCGTCGAGGACACCTTCGCCGCGATGAAGGGTCGCGCCATACACGCCTACCACACCGAGGGCGCGGGGGGCGGCCATGCCCCGGACATCATCAAGGCGTGTGGACGCGCCAACGTGCTCCCTTCGAGCACGAACCCGACCCGTCCGTTCACCGTGAACACCGTCGACGAGCACCTCGACATGCTCATGGTGTGTCACCACCTCGACCCCAAGATCCCGGAGGACGTGGCGTTCGCAGAGTCCCGGATCCGACGCGAGACCATCGCGGCCGAGGACATCCTGCACGACCTCGGCGCGTTCTCGATGATCGCCAGCGACTCGCAGGCGATGGGGCGCGTGGGCGAGGTGATCCTCCGCACCTGGCAGACCGCGCACAAGATGAAGGTGCAGCGCGGGAGCCTCCCCGAGGACCCCGCCGAGCACGACAATTTCCGAGTCCGACGATATGTCGCGAAGTACACGATCAACCCCGCGATCACGCACGGGATCGCGCACGAGGTGGGCAGCGTGGAGGCCGGCAAGCTCGCCGATCTCGTGCTCTGGAAGCCCGCGTTCTTCGGGGTCCGCCCCTCACTGGTGATCAAGGGCGGGTTCATCGCGTCGGCGCCGATGGGCGACCCGAACGCGTCGATCCCCACTCCGCAGCCGACGCACTCGCGACCGATGTTCGGCGCCTTCGGGCGCGCGCGGACCTCGACGAGCGTCACGTTCTTCTCCAACGCGGCGCTCGAGGACGGCGTACCCGAGCGGCTGGGTCTCGCCAAACGCGGCGTGGCGTGTCGTGGCACCCGCGCGGTCCGCAAGTCGGACCTGATCCTCAACGACTACGCGCCGCACATGGAGGTCGATCCGCAGACCTACGAGGTGCGCGCGGACGGGGTGCTCCTGACCTGCGAGCCCGCGGACGTGCTCCCGATGGCCCAGCGGTACTTCTTGTTCTGACCTCGTCCCTTCCGACCCGGCGGTTCTCGATGCTCGAAATCCACGATGTCCTCCATGAAGATGTCCTCGATCCCGACGGCGCCCCGAGCGTCGAGCTCACCCTCCCCTTCGGCGACCGCCAGCGGAGCCGGCTCAGAGCGCGCCTGGCAGATGGGCGCGACGTGGGGCTCTTCCTTCCTCGCGGCACCATCCTTCGCGGCGGCGACCGCCTGCGCGCGCGTGACGGCACCGTGGTCCGGGTCGTCGCCGCGCTCGAGCCGCTGTCGACGGCCCGGAGCACGGACGTGACCCGGCTGCTCCGCGCCGCCTACCACCTCGGCAACCGCCATGTCCCGATCCAGGTGAGCGAGGGTTGGCTCCGCTACGCGAGCGACCACGTCCTCGACGAGATGGTCCGCGGGCTCGGTCTGGAGCTGACCCTGGAGGAGGCCGGCTTCGAGCCCGAGCCCGGGGCGTACGGACATCACCACGGATGAGCGCGGTCTTCCGACTGCTCCAGCTCGCGAGTCCCACCCTCCCGGTGGGCGGCTTCAGCTACTCGCGCGGCCTGGAGACCGCGGTGGAGCGCGGCTGGGTCGTCGACGAGGCGGGGGCCCAGAGCTGGATCGCGGGGCTGCTCGCGTCGAACACCGCGCGCCTCGACGCCCCGCTCGCGCTCCGCGTCCACCGGGCCATCGCGCGCGGCGACGGGGACGAGGTCCGGCGCTGGGTCGAGCTCACGCAGGCCACCCGCGAGACGGCTGAGCTGGCCGCGGAGTCCGAGGCGATGGGCGGCGCCCTCGCGCGCTGGATGCTCGGCCTCGCGCTGGCCACGCGCGAGGAGGTGGCGCCGGTCCGACGCTGCCACCTGGCCGCCTTCGCGCTCGCCGCGCTCCGCCTCGGGCTGGATGAGGCCTCCACCCTGCGCGCCTTCGTGTGGACCCAGCTCGAGGCGGCGACCGCGGCCGCCGTCAAGCTCGTCCCGCTGGGGCAGACGGCCGGACAGCGTATATTGCTTCAAACGGGGAACGATCTCGAGGCGCTGTGTCGAACGGCGGCCCAGATCCAAGACGACGACATCGGCGCGCTCACCCTCGGGCTCTCCCTCGCCAGCGCCTGGCACGAGACGCAGTACTCCCGACTCTTTCGATCATGAGGAACGAGATGACACACCGCCCTCCCCTTCGCGTCGGCATCGGCGGCCCGGTCGGCTCCGGCAAGACCGCGCTCGTCGATCGCCTCTGCAAGCGCATGCGCGACGAGCGCCAGCTCGCCGTGGTCACCAACGACATCTACACGCGGGAGGACGCCGAGTTCCTCACCCGCAGCGAGGCGCTCTCCCCCGATCGCATCGTGGGGGTCGAGACCGGCGGCTGCCCGCACACGGCGATCCGCGAGGACGCCTCGATGAACCTCGCGGCGGTGGAGGAGCTGTCGGCGCGGCTCTCGCCGCTCGACGTCGTGTTCATCGAGAGCGGCGGCGACAACCTCGCGGCCACGTTCAGCCCCGAGCTGAGCGACCTGACCCTCTACGTGATCGACGTCTGCGCGGGCGACAAGATCCCGCGCAAGGGCGGCCCCGGGATCACCAAGAGCGATCTGTTGATCATCAACAAGATCGACCTCGCAGAGCACGTCGGCGCCTCGCTAGAGGTCATGGATCGCGACGCGAAGCGCATGCGCGGAGAGCGCCCCTTCGTGTTCACGGATCTCAAGCGCGGCGACGGGCTCGAGCGGGTGGTCTCGTTCATCGAGACCCAGGGCATGCTCGCCCCGTGAGCGCGGTGCTCGCCGGCCTCGCCGCGGGCGCCGTCCATGTGGTGAGCGGCCCCGATCACCTGGCGGCGCTGGGCCCCGACGTCAGCCGCGCCCCCTCCCGCGCGCTCGCGCTCGGCGCGCTCTGGGGCCTGGGCCACGGCGCCGGGGTCCTCCTCGCGGCGGGGTTCGGGCGGTGGCTCGGCGCGGCGATCGCGCTGGAGCGCGCGAGCGCGTGGGCGGAGCTCTCCGTCGGCTTCGTGCTCGTAGCGCTGGGCGTGCGCGCGCTGACGCGTCGCCCGGCATCTACGCCACCCCGAGGCCACGGCGCCTTCGGGGTCGGGCTGCTGCACGGCGCCGCGGGCGCGCACCACCTGGTCATGGCGCTCCCCGCGCTGCTCCTCGACGAGACGGGCGCCGCGCTCTACCTCGCGGCCTATCTCGTGGCGGCGGTCCTGGCGATGACCGGGCTCGGCGGCGCCGTCGCCTGGGGTCTGCGCGAGCGTGGAGAGCGCGCCCGGCGGCTCACGCACTCGGTCGCCGGCTTCGCCGCGGTCGGGGTCGGGCTCTTCTGGGTGGCCGCGTCCCTCTGAGCGCGCTCACTCCTTCTTGCTGCCCGGCTTGGCGTTCCAGATGCGGAGGCAGAGCAGGAAGCCGATCACGGCGAACGGGAGGAGGAACCAGGGCCAGTACGACCAGTCGAGGGTGGTCAGGTAGCCCAGGCTGATCGACTGGATGGCGGTGCCCAGATAGACGAAGCCGTCGATCACGCCGACCGCGGTGGCCGCGCCGCGCCGGCCGCCGAAGTCCATCGTCGCCGTGCCCGACAGGAGGCCATGCGTCCCGATGACGCAGAGGCTCATCAGGAAGACGAGCACGCCGAGGACCCAAGGGCTGATCGGGAGCACGGGCCGCGCGTCGAGCAGGCGGAGATCGCCCGCGCGCTGAGTCCCGGCCGGATCGGGCAGCTCGAGCTCGAGCCGCTCCCCGCCTCGCTCGATCACGGCGGGGATGGGGCGCGGCGCGCTCAGCGGCGCAGCCGCCTCGAAGCGCTGGCCGGTCGAGCAGATGCACGTCTCGGGGTTCCAGCGGCTGCCGTCGCAGACCGGCTGCCAGCAGCCCACGGCGTAGCGGACCTCGGTCCACCCCTCGATGTCGTCGCCCGCGATGGAGAGGATCCGGTCGCCCACCTCGAGCCCGCTCTCCTCGCCCGCCTCGAGCACCTCGTTGGTGGGGCGCGCGAGGGCGAAGGCCATGCCGAGGGTGCAGATGGCGAGGAAGAAGTAGAGCCCCGCCGCCGCCGGCCCGCGCCGGCTCTGGAAGAAGAGGTCCGAGACCCAGCCCGCGACGTTGCCGCCCATCACGCCGGCGACGAAGAGCAGACCGCCCCAGCCGCCCTGGAAGAAGGGCGCGAGGAAGGCGAGGGCGCCGAAGACGATCAGGTAGCCGCGGCGCGGCCCCCGCCCGATGCGCGACGCGATCACCCAGCTGACGGCGCCCGTCCCGACGCCCGCGACCCACACCCACGGGTGCTCGAGGAGCGAGCCGTAGCGGAGCAGGTGCCCGCCCGGCAGGACCCAGATCTCCTTCGCGTAGATCGGGAACCAGTGCATCACGCCGTTGCGGAGGATGCCCGTGCAGAACTCGATCGCCGCGACGGTGAGGATGATCGGGTTGGTCAGGATGCGCTTGAAGAGCGCGAAGACCGGGACGGGCCCGTCGCCCTCGCCGCTCGACGCGTCGCCGGTGTCGAAGTCCTCGTGCCCGGCGAGCCCGGGGGAGTCGCGGAGCAGCGACAGCTCCACGAACCACAGCACCGTGAGCAGGATCGCGGGGACCGCGAAGACCACCCACGCGCGCTCGGGGCCGCTCGTCTCCGGCCAGAGCGCCTGCGCGCCGTCGAGCAGCCAGCCGTTCACCGTGAAGGCGAGGAAGATGCCGCTCGAGATCATCGTGCCGAAGATCCCGCTGAAGCCGCCGCGCTCGGTCACGTGGAACCAGTGCGCGTTGACCTTCACGATCGAGACCGCGCCGTAGCTCTGGAAGTACATGTTCACGGCGTAGAGGCCGGAGAACACGAGCCTGAGCGGGGCGCTCGCGGCCTGCCCGGTGGAGGTGATCCACCAGAGGTACGCGCCCATCGCGGCGTTCATGAGCAGCGAGCCGCCGGCGCCGATCAGGATGCCCTTGCGGCCTCCGATGCGGTCCACGAGGGGGCCGTTGACGAGGAACGCGAACGCGTAGGTGACGGTGCCCGCCGCGAAGATGATGCCGAAGTCCTCCTTCGTCATCAGCTCGCCGAGCGAGGTCTTGGCGACCGTCAGGTTGTAGCGCCCCATGTAGAGGAGCGCGTAGGTCAACCCGAGCGGGAACCAGTTCAAGAAGCGGCGCGTGCGAAACGCGGGCGAGTGCGCGATCGTCGGCGCGCTCGTCTCTACGGATGTGGTCCCCATGATCGGCGCGGAGGATACACGCGGGCCCCCTCTGCGCACAGGGACGCCGCGTCAGGCGTGGAACGCGCGGCCCGCGACCAGGGCGACGACCATGAGCCCGAGGCTGGCGCGGCCGAGGCGCGCGAGCAGGGGAGACGGGTCGGCGGCGCCGGGGGACGCGATGCGCCGCGCGAGGGGCAGGCCGACGAGGAGCTGCAGCACCGCGGTGGTGGTCAGCCCGAGCGCGAGCTGCCAGGGCATGTCGTCGAGGGCCCACGACACCACCGCCACCCCGACGTTGGTCACGAGGTTGAGCGCGAAGCCCCACGCGCGCATGCGGAGCAGGCCGAAGACGGCGGCGCCCATCGCGACGGTCCCGGCCCCGAAGAAGCCGAGCGCGGCGGGGTCTCGCACCCACCGATCCTCGACGTGCACGAGCAGGTTGGTGCCGAGGACCAGCGTGTCCGTCATCGCGAGGATGAGGATGAGCACGATGACGGAGCGGAACGCGACGGGCACGAAGCGCTCGGAGACGGCCTTCTGCTCGAGGCCGTCCTTCGGGACCAACAGGAGCGCGCCCGCGCTGCCGAGCCCGAGCGAGAGGAGCACGCGCGCCGGGTCGCCGCCGCCCTCGTCGATGACCCACGAGCCGAACGTGGCCCAGAAGAGGTAGGCCCAGAGGATCGCGCGGGAGAGGAGCTGCGCCTCGAGGCGCGGCACCCAGATCAGCGCCGCCGCGAGGAAGGGGGCGCCCACGAGCAGCCAGCCCACCGCGGCGTCGGGCGTGTCGACGATGCCCGTGCAGAGGATCGCGCCCATGGAGAGCAGGCTGGCGCCGGCGAGGCGGAGGGTCCGGAGGTTCATGAGCGGTGCGACTCCCGAGATGGGCTGGATGTTCCCGAGCTCGCCTTTCGACCCGCCTCGTCGCGACATCTTGGGGAGCGGGGTTGCGCTCGTCCGGCGCAGCGCGTACCCGGACGCATGCCCCGCGGCTTCTTCACGCAGAGCACCACCGTGCTCTTCTCCCAGGCCCCCTCCATCGACGCCATCGAGGAGGCGCTCGCGCCGCTCGGCGCCTCGATCACCCGCCGAGAGACGGAGCCGGGCTGGCTCTCCGGCGGCACGGAGCTGCTGGTGCCGTTCGGGGAATCTCCCGCGGGTACCCTGCACGTCGACGTGGTCGATCAGGCGTGGCCCGACGGGATGGGGCACCCCGAGGAGGCCGCCGATCTCTTCGGCGCGTGGACCATGGGCGCCTTCGGGCCGCTCGCCTTCCCCAACAACCTCGCCCGCGCCGCCCAGCAAGCGGTGGCCTTCCCCGGGGCGAAGGAGGCCGTGGCCGGACACGGCGCGTTCGTCCGCCTGCGCACGAGCTACCTCGTCGGCGCGGGCCCGGACGCGCCGATCATGCCCGAGGGCTGGAGCCCGCTCGCCGAGATCGACGCGATGCTCCAGATCGTCCGCCCCGTGCTCGGCCTCGAGGGCGCGCTCGCCTACTTCGACCCCAACGCGGAGGTGCTCCTCCCGGTGCCGCTGGTGCGCGAGGTGACCGCGGAGGGCGAGGCGCCGCCCCTGGAGCTGTTCACCCACGTGCGCCTCTTCAACATCGATCCGCGCTGGGCGCTGATGGACACCGTGGGGCTCGAGCGCTGCTTCCTGCCCGACGTGGAGGTGCTGGTGCCGGCGGGCGTCGACCCGAACCAGGTCGCGGACTTCCTGCGGAGCATCACCGCCTATCTCCTGGAGAACGGCCCGGTGATCGAGGAGGGCCACAGCACCGAGGGCCCCTTCGGCGTGCTGCACGTGCACGCCCGCGAGGAGCCGCTCACCGAGCCGCCGCGGCAGGTGCTGCGGCTCGTGCTCGAGGGCGCGGAGCTGCCCGACGGCGTCCTCTGAGCGCGCGCTGCTTCGACCGCGGCCGCTGCGTCGTTCAGCGCTGCGCGTCGCGCCACGCGCTCGGCGTCTGCCCGGTGGCCTGACGGAAGATCGCGCTGAGGTGCTGCGGCGTCGCGCAGCCGACCTCGTAGGCGATGCGCGAGATGCTCAGCGACGACCCCGCGAGCCGCCGCTGCGCCTCGACCACCTGCACGTGCGCGTGCTCGGTCTGGAACGTGGTCCCCAGCGCCTTGAGCTTCCGCTGCAGCGTCCGCACCGAGACGCCGACGTCCCGCGCGATCGTCTCCACCTCGGCCTCCGGGAGGCGCGCAGTGATCGCGCCCCGCACGGATCGGACGAGCTCCGGCACGTCGCTGATCCGCGCCGCGAGCGCCGACAGCGCCGACAGCTCGCCCTCCGGCGCGTCGATCCAGGCGGCGGCCGCGTCCGGGTCGTCGAAGGTGGAGACGGGATAGGGGGACTCGAGCGCCTCGTAGAAGCCGGCCGCCAGCGCGCCGACGAAGCCGCCCGGCCGCACGATCGCCAGGCGGGTCACGTAGCGCGTCATCGGCTCCCGGTGCGCGCGCACGTAGTGACTCAAGACCTCGAACGCCCGGGCGTCGACCCGCTCCACGCGCCGCGCGTCGATGAGCGAGGCGTGCGGCGTGGCCGGCGGCCGCAGCTCGATCTCGAAGAGCCGGGTCAGCGCCTCGAAGTCCTCCACCGTCGGCTCACCCCAGAGCACGGTCAGGCAGCGCTCGGGCGCGGGCCACGCGTAGACCCAGCTGCCGCCTCCGAGCCAGCGGCCGACCGGGCGGGCCGCGAAGTCGGCGTGGCTGGCGGCGGGGTCGAGCCCGGCCGTGGCGCCCGCACGCACGCGTTCGGCGCCTGGCTGACCGTCCGTCTTCGCCCCTTCCGACATGCTCGTGCTCAGCCTGCCCCAGCCGGGCCGGGCAGATCCAGAGGAGGACGAGGTGTGGGAGTCGAACGCCGAGCTGAAGCCGATGGAGCGGGTCTCGAGCTTCCGGAAGATCGCGCTCGGGACCTGGAGCGCGCCGCGGGACCCGCAGATCTACGGGACACTGTCGGTGCGCATGGAGGCCGCGCTGGACTACCTCGAGGCCTACCGCGCCGCGACGGGCCGGCGGCTGACGATCACGCACCTCGTGGGCAAGGCCGCGGCGCGGGCGCTCGCCGCGCTCCCCGAGGCCAACGCGGTGCTCCGCTTCGGTCGGCCCTATCTCCGCGAGCGGGTCAGCGTCTTCTTCTCGGTGGCCACCGAGGACCCCGAGACGGGCGCCATCGATCTGAGCGGCGCCAAGCTGGACGACGTCGACCGCGCCAGCCTCGACGCGATCGTCGACGGCCTCGAGCGAGAGGTCTCCCGCGTACGCAGCGGCACGGACGAAGATCTGAAGGCCTCGCGGGACACGTTCCGACGCCTACCCGCCCTCGCCTCGCGCGCGCTGCTCGACACGATCGCCTTCGGGCTGTTCGATCTGAACCTCGACCTGCGTCGCCTCGGGCTCCCCAAAGATCCCTTCGGCTCCGTCATCGTCACGAACATCGGCTCGCTCGGGCTGACCGAGGCCTACGCGCCGCTCATGGCCTACAGCCGCACCCCGCTCCTGCTCGCGGTCGGCGCCGCGGTCGACGCCCCGGTGGTCGAAGACGGCGCCCTGAAGGTGGGCAAGGTCATGCGCGTCCACGCGACCCTCGATCACCGGCTGCTCGACGGGAAGCACGCCGCGATCCTCGCCCGGGTGATCCGGGAGACGCTCGAGGATCCGTTCACGCACCTCGGCGCGATCCCCGGCCGCGAGGCCGCGGCGGAGGCGGCCCAGTGAGCGCGCCCTTCGACTACTTCATCGCGCTCGACGGCCACGGCCTGAACGGCTTCGAGGGCTACGCGGGCGTCGCGCGCATGCGGCACGAAGCCGGTCGCTTCGATGTCCGCGTGAAGTTCTTCGACGGCCTCGCCGGCGGGCACGCCACCCAGATCAATCCGTCCGGCACGCTCGGCTTCCTCGGCAACCTCTCGCAGACCCTCTGCTTCTATGACCCGGAGACGCTCGAGGAGGTCACGCGCGCGAGCACCCTCCGCTTCGCCGCGCCCGACACCTTCTACAGCAGCCAGACCCACGTGGTGTGGCTCGACGACCGCCACTTCATGACCGCCATCGGCGACGACTTCGTGCGCTTCGACGTGCACGCGCTCGATCGCCCCGAGGTGCTCGGCCCGCACCGGGTCACGCTCCCGCACGCCATGAAGAAGAGCGCGTCCGGTCGCTACGTCTTCTACGGCGCGATGGACCACGACGCGCGCGGGCACGCGAACGAGGTCGGCGTGTTCGATCTCGAGCGCGGCGAGGCGCGCGTGGTGAAGCTCCCCGCCACCGCGTGGCACCTCGGCGTGCACCCCAGCCGCGACGTGTTCTATGCCCCGACCCAGCGCTGCGTCGCGCAGGACGGCGGCTTCGCCGAGTACCTGCCCGCGCATTACAAGGACTACCTCTTCGAGATCGACGGCGAGCGCGCCGAGGTCACGCGCCACCTCACCATCCCGAAGGACGCGCCGGGCGGCGGGCTCACCTCCGACGTCGTGGTGACCGAAGACCGCGTGCTCTACAACAGCCCCTTCGGCGGCGTGGTGACCATGGTCGACCTCGAGACCTTTCGACGCGTCGAGACGCTCGACGAGCGCCCCGGGCTCTTCGACACCCTCACGCACCTCCCGGCCGGCCTCGGCAACCTGGTCGAGAGCCTCGCGCGCACGAACCTCCCGGACCACACGCACTCCTTCGTCAAGGCGTTTCGCATGAGCCGGGGGAGCCTCCTCGACGGCAGCTACGGCCTGACGCTCAGCCCCGACCGGACGATGCTCCTGAGCGCCCATCGCGGGCTCAACGAGGTGCGGGTCTACGACTACCCCTCGCTCCGCCTGACGAAGCGCGTCCCGTTCCCGAGCATCCGCGAGTCCTTCCCCGCGCACATCGGCCGCCTCGACGATCCGCGCCTCGGCTTCCACCACAGCACGCTCGTGTCGCGCTGAGTCGGCGTATCCCTCCAGGCGTCTGCCTCGTAGGACCGATGAGCTTGGAGGTAGACATGGGGAAGCGATGGCTCGGCGCGCTCGCGCTGGTGTTCGGGATGGTGGCCTGCGACGGCGGCGAGGCGGTCGACGCGGGCCCGCCCGATGGCGCCGCAGAGATGGACGCGGCGACGGCGGACGCGGGGCGCGACGGCGGCAGCGAGTGCGCGCCAGCCGAGCTCGCGTGCGGAGGCGCGTGCGTGGATCCCGACACGGATCCGGCGCACTGCGGCGGCTGCGACGCCGCGTGCGGAGACGGGGCCACCTGCGAGGGCGGGAGCTGCGCGTGCCCCGCCGGGACGCGCGACTGCGACGGAGCCTGCGTGGAGCTCGTCAGCGACCCGGCCCACTGCGGCGCGTGCGGCAACGCCTGCGCCGCGGGCGAGGTCTGCTCGAGCGGCGCGTGCGCCGCGGAGTGCGACCCCGGCTTGATCGACTGCGGCGGCGCGTGCGTGGACACCGGCTCGAGCGAGCGACACTGCGGCGCCTGCGACGCCGCCTGCGTGTCGAGCCAGACCTGCGCGGCCGGGAGCTGTGAATGCCCGGTCGGGGCGCTCTGCGACGGCGCCTGCACCGACACCCGGAGCGATCCGGCCCACTGCGGCGGCTGCGGCGACACCTGCGCCGCGGGTGAGGTCTGCGCGGACGGCGTGTGCGGCGCGACCTGCCCGGCGGGCTCGACGGACTGCGCCGGAGCCTGCGTCGACACGGCCACGGACGAGGCGCACTGCGGAGGCTGTGACGCCGCCTGCCGCGCGGGGCGGCTCTGCACCGCGGGCAGCTGCGGCTGCCCGGCCGGGCGGACGGACTGCGCGGGCGCCTGCGTCGACGTGCAGAACGACCCCGCCCACTGCGGCGGCTGCGGCGTCGCGTGCGCGGCCGGGGAGACCTGCGCGCGCGGAGCCTGCACCGCGGCTTGCCCCATGGGCGAGCGGAGCTGCGCTGGGACCTGCGTCGATCCCTTGACCGACCCCGCGAACTGCGGCGCGTGCGGTGTCTCGTGTGCAGCCGGGCAACGCTGCGACGCCGGGAGCTGTGAGTGCGTGCCGGGGCAACGCCTCTGTGGCGGGCGCTGCGTCGACCCGCTCAGCGATCCCGCCCACTGCGGCGCGTGCGGCGCGGCCTGCGCCGCGGGCGAGGTCTGCACCCGCGGGAGCTGCACCGTCGCCTGCGCGCCAGGCACGACCGCGTGCGGCGGCGCGTGCGTCGACTTGACCCGGGACGACGCGAACTGCGGCGCCTGCGGCAACGCGTGCATGGGCGGCAGCAGCTGCGCGGCCGGAGCATGCGCGTGCCCGGCGGGGCTCACCGACTGCGGCGGCGTCTGCGTGGACCTCACGAGCGATCCCGCCCACTGCGGCGCCTGCGCCACCGCCTGCCCCTCGACAGAGTCCTGCAGCTTCGGGCGGTGCGTGGGGAGCTGCCCGCTCGGCCAGACGGACTGCGCGGGCGCCTGCGCCGACCTCCAGTTCGACCCGGCCAACTGTGGCGCGTGCGGCGACGCGTGCGGCCCCACCCAGGCGTGTCGGAGCGGCAGCTGCGGGTGCGGCCGCGGTCAGGTCGACTGCGGCGGGGTCTGCGCGGCCACGCGGAGCGACCCCGCCAACTGTGGAGCCTGCGGCACGGTGTGCGCAGCTGGCGAGGTCTGCGATGCGGGCGCCTGCGTCGGCATGTGCGCCATGGACGCCACGCTCTGCGCGGGCTCGTGCGTGAACCCGAACAACGACGTGTTCCACTGCGGCGCCTGCGGCAACGCCTGCAGCCCGGGCCAGAACTGCGTCTCCGGCTCGTGCGGCTGCGCGGGGGGCCTCACCCAGTGCGGGCGCGCCTGTCACAACACCGACAGCAACCGCAATCACTGCGGCGCCTGCTTCAACCAGTGCGCAGACGGCGAGACCTGCGCGGCCGGGACCTGCGGCGGCGGGAGCTGCCCCGGCGGCCGGACCGACTGCGGCGGCAGCTGCGTGCGCACCGACCGCGATCCGCTGAACTGCGGCGCCTGCGGCAACGCGTGCGCCGCGGGCGAGAGCTGCGTGGACGCGACGTGCGCGCCGTGCCCGCGGGGGGAGACGGACTGCGCGGGCACGTGCGCGGACCTCGCCGTCGACGACGCGAACTGCGGCGCGTGCGGCGCCGCCTGCGCGACGGGTCAGAGCTGCAGCGACGGGCTCTGTTGTCCCACGGGGCAGACCGCCTGCGGGGGCGCCTGCGTCGACACGTCGAGCGACGACATGCACTGCGGCGCGTGCGACAACGCGTGCCCTGCGCTCACCGCCTGCACCGCGGGAGCCTGCGGCTGAGGTACGGTCGGGGCGTGTCGGCCGACCTCGCAGTCCGGACCGCGTGCCCCGACGAGCTGCCTCGGCTCCTCGAGATCGATGGCGCGGCGTCCGTGCTGTTCGAGCAGGCGGGTGTGGTGGTCGCGCTCGAGCCCGAGCACCCCTTCGTGCTCGACGAGCTGGCGCGCTGGACGGCCGCGCTCGAGCGGAGCGAGGCGTGGGTGGTCGACGACACGTCGGGCCTCCCGCAGGCGTTCGCGGTCGCGGGCACGGTGGACGGCCTGCCCTACCTCGACCAGGTGTCCGTGCACCCGGCCTTCATGCGGCGCGGACTCGGGGCCCGCCTGATCGCGACGGTGCGCGCGTGGGCCGCGGCGCGCGCCGACGCGCTCTGGCTCACGACGTACGACCACCTGCCGTTCAACCGGCCCTACTACGAGCGCCTGGGCTTCGAGCGCGCGGGGCCGGAGGGCGCGGAGCTGCGCGCCATCCTCGACGCGCAGCGCGACGCGCTCCCCTTCCCCGAGCGGCGGGTCGCGATGCGCCTTCGGCTGCGCTGAGCTTCAGCGGCTGGAGGGGCGGCCGTCGATGCGGGTGCGGATCTCGCCGCGGACGAGGTCGAGGACGGGGCCCGCCTTCAGGAAGCTCTGCGGGAAGCCGAGGCTCGGCCGGCTGACCTCGTCGAGCTTCGCGAGGTGCTCCGCGCTCAGCGTCACGTCGACCGCGCCGAGGGTGTCCTGGATCTGCGAGACCTTGCGCGCGCCGACGATGGGCACGTACCGGTAGCCCTGCGCGAGCACCCACGCGGTGGCCGCCTGCGCGCTCGAGGCGCCGACCGCGTCGGCGACCTCGTCGACCGCGCGCGCGATCTTCAGCTGCGCCTCGCCCGTCCGCCCGCGCTGCTCGTTGCCTTGCTTGCGGAGCGAGTCCGCGTCTCCGCCGCGCGTGTACTTGCCGGTGAGCACGCCCGCGCCGAGCGGCGCCCAGCCGACCACGCTCAGGCCGAAGTGCTCGGCCATCGGCAGCAGGTCCCGCTCCGGGGTGCGCTCGAGCAAGCTGTACTCGATCTGCAAGCCGACGTACTGCGTCCAGCCGCGGAGCTCCGCGAGCACGTTCGACGCCGAGACCACCCACGCCGGCGTGTCGCTCACGCCGAGGTAGAGGACCTTGCCCGCCCGCACGAGGTCGTCGAGCGCGCGCATCGTCTCCTCGAACGGCGTGTAGTCGTCCCAGGCGTGGACCCACATCAGGTCGATGTAATCGGTGCCCAGGCGCTTCAGGCTCGCCTCGACCGCGCGCGTGAGGTTCTTGCGCTGGTTGCCGCTCGCGTTCGGATCCGCGTGGTCCATCGAGAGCGTGTACTTGGTGGCGAGCACGTTGCGGTCGCGCTTGCCCGCGAGCCACTTGCCGACGATCTCCTCGGTCTGACCGCCGTGGTACTTGTTCGCCGTGTCGAGGAAGTTGCCGCCCGCCTCCGCGTACGCGTCGAGCACTTGATGGCTCGTCTTCTCGTCGGCGCCGAAGCCCCACTCGTCGCCGAAGCTCATGGTGCCGAGGCAGATCTCCGAGACCCGCAGGCCGGACTTCCCGAGCAGTCGATATTTCAGCATCGCGTCTTCTCCTCCGGCCTGCGTCTTCGGTCCGATGCGGCCGCGACGCAACCCCTGGCCCCGTCTCAGCCGAGACGGACGCAGACCACGCCGGCCGCGACGAGCGCCGCCGCGAGCAACCGCCGACGCCCGAACGGCTCCCGCAGCACGACCGCGCCCAGGATGGCGGCGAAGATCACCGCCGTCTCTCTGAGCGCGGCGACGAGCGCGATCGGGGCGCGGGCCATCGCCCAGACCGCCACCGCGTAGCCCCCCGCCGAGAGCACCCCCGTCAGCAGGCCCACGCCGCGACGCCGCCACACCTCCTTCGCGAGCGGCGCCCCCTTCCACGCCAGGGCGCCCACGGCGAAGAGCGTGCCCTGCAGCGCGACGAGCCAGACGAGGTAGCCGATGGGGGCGTCGCTGCGCCGCGCGCCGAGCCCGTCGAGGACGGTGTAGCTCGCGATGAACACCGCGGTCAGGAGCGCGAGCGCCAGCGGCCGCTCTCCGGTGCGCGGTCCGAGGCCGAGCCACAGGACGCCCATCGCGATGAGCCCCACCCCGGCGAGGCCGAGCCAGCCCGGGTCCTCGCCCACCACCACCCACGCCGCGAGCGCGACGAGGAGCGGCGGGACCCCTCGCGCGATCGTGTAGACGAAGGACAGGTCGCCCCGACGATAGGCCGCGACGAGGAGCGCGAAGTAGACGAGGTGCACCCCCACCGACGCAGCGAGGAGGGCCCAGCTCGCCGGATCCGGCGCGGGCACGACGAGGGTGAGCGGCCAGCCGACGACGGCCCACACCACGCACAGGCCCGTGGAGGCCGCGAGCGGCTCGCCCTTCTTGCCCTTGAGCATCGCGTTCCAGGACGCGTGGGCCACCGCGCCCAGCAGGACGAGGCCGAGGACGAGCGTGCTCACCGCTCCAGCCTGGCAGGTTCCGGAGGCGCGCGCTGCCGGCTGCGGCCGTCACGCTGGGAGATTCGCCCGACGATCAGTACATGCAGCACCGGAAGCCGGTGTTCGGGCCGGCGAAGGTGCGGTCACTGACCGTGAAGTCCCAGCGACACGTCCGGCCGGCCTCCACGTGATTGTAAGAGCCGCCGCGGACCTCGAAGAGGTCCGTGCCGCGGCTCGTCGCCGTCCACTCCCGCACGTTCCCGCTGAGGTCGTAGACCCGGCCGTCCGGGCCCCAGTCCGCGTAACACATCGGGAAGGTGGGCGAGCCGGTGCTGTAGAGGCAGTCCTGATCCCCCGGGGTCGAGGAGTCGCAGTCGAACTCCGCCCCGTTGCAGGTCGACGGCTGACTCATCGCGCAGCCGCTCCCGTACCCCCAGGCGCACGAGCCGCCCGGGCCTTCACAGCTCGCCTCCCAGTCGGGCGCCTCACACAGCCGCCAGCCGCTGCCCCCCGCTCCCGGGCACGTGCCCGATGGGTTGAGCGCGCAGCACGCGGCCTGCGCCTGATCCCAGGTCAGGTTCGTCCATGGCCGCACGTTCGGGCGCGAGCAGGCGATCTCGGACAGCGACCCGGAGGAGCCGCTGGTCGCGTCCGCGCGCGACGCCTCGTAGGCCATCACCTGCACGATGACGCCGCCCCCGACGTCGACCGGCACGGTGTCGATGGCGTTCACGTCGACCCCGTCACGCCACGGCGTCCCGACGTCGTCCGGCACGCGCTCGTCCACCGATCCGTCGCAGTCGTCGTCGAGCCCGTTGCAGGCCTCGTCGGCGGGCGCCCCCGCGGGCGGCGCGCTGCACTCCACGGCGTCCCCCATCGCGTTGCAGCGGTACGCGCCGGTGGTCCGGCACGCGCCCGCGCCGTTGCTGCAGGAGGTGCCCACGAGCGGGAAGGCCTCGTCCACGAACCCGTCACAGTCGTTGTCGAGCGTGTCGCAGCTCGACTCCGGCGTCTGGAACGCGGGGCCGTACATGCACTGCCACCCGGACGCCCCCGCGCAGGTCGGCGTCGTGCCGGCGCACACCCCGTTGGGGTTGCAGAACCCGCTCGGCGCGGCGAGCGTCTCGTCGGTGCTTCCGTCGCAGTCGTCGTCGCGACCGTTGCAGACCTCGGAGCCCGCGAAACTGCAGCTGTACTCGCAGCCGTTGCTCGCCACCCCGTCGAGGTCGTGGGTGTTGGCAGCGCAGCTCGCGATCTCGCAGCTCCCGCTCGCGCACCGCGCGGTCGCGCTCGGGAAGCTGCAGACGTTGCCGCAGCTCCCGCAGTTGTTGACGTCGGTGGCCAGGGCGAACCCCTCGTCGGTCATGCCGTCGCAGTCGTCGTCCAGCGTATTGCACGCCTCGGCGGACGGCCCGGTCCCGCCCTCGCAGACGAGCGTGCCGCCGCGACAGGTCCGCGCGCCCGCCGTGCAAGCGCCGGTCGTGGGGCCGCAGGCCGCGCCGCCGTCGGGGTTGCCCTCGTCGACGCTTCCGTCGCAGTCGTCGTCCTGCCCGTTGCACGACTCCGGGCCGCCCGTCACCTCGCCCACGCACACGAGCGCGCCGCCGCTGCACTGGAAGCTGCCGGGCGAGCAGACGCCGAGGTCCGTCCCGCAGAGCGCGCCGCCGCCCGGGTTGCCCTCGTCGGTCGCGCCGTCGCAGTCGTCGTCGGCGCCGTTGCACGCCTCGCTGGAGGGGCCGACGCCGCCCATGCAGACCAGGGCGCCCGCGTTGCAGGTGAGCGCCCCCTGGGTGCAGGCCCCGGTGGACGAGCCGCACGCGGCGCCGCCCTCCGGGTTCATCTCGTCGATGCTGCCGTCGCAGTCGTCGTCGAGGTTGTTGCAGAGCTCCGGGCCGCCCGTGACCTCGCCCATGCAGACGAGGGCGCCGCCCGTGCAGGTCTGCATGCCGACCTCGCAGACGCCCGCGCTCGTGCCACAGACGCGCCCCCCCTCCGGGTTGCCCTCGTCGGTGGTGCCATCGCAGTCGTCGTCCACGCCGTTGCAGAGCTCGGCCGTCGGGGTGACCTCGCCGTCGCAGCGGAGGCGCCCCGCGTCGCACCGGGTCGTGCCCATCATGCAGGCGCCGTCGCTGCTCCCGCACGCGACGCCGCCGCCCGGGTCCCCCTCGTCGACCACGCCGTCGCAGTCGTCGTCGCGGGCGTTGCAGACCTCGTCCGCGGGGGACGCCTGGGTGCAGGCGTACTCACAGCCGTTGGCCGCGTCGCCGTCCAGATCCCAGAAGTCGGCCTCGCAGGCGTCGAGCGCGCAGACGCCCATGTCGCAGGCCGCCGTCGAGTGCGGCGCGTTGCAGACCCTGCCGCAGCGCCCGCAGTTCACGGGGTCGCCGTTCACGTCCACGTCTTCGTCCACGACTCCGTCGCAGTCGTCGTCGCGCAGGTCGCAGACGTCGTCATCCGGCTCGGTGCCCGCGCAGCGGTACTCGCAGCCGTTGCTCGGATCTTCGTCCAGGTCGTAGAACCCGACGTCGCACGCGCCGAGCCCACACACCCCCGCCTCACACATCCCGAAGGCGTGCGGCGGGAGGCACACGTTGCCGCACTCGCCGCAGTGGTCCGGGTTGCGGTCGAGGTCGAACCCCTCGTCCGTGAAGCCGTCGCAGTCGTCGTCGAGGTCGTTGCAGAGCTCCACCTCGAGGCAGCCGTCCGGCCCCGCGTCGGCGACCCCGGTGTCCCCGGGCGGCAGCTCGCCGTCCATGCGCCCGCCGTCCAGGTCTCCCCCGGAGTCCATGCCGACGCCGCCCTCGCCCGCGTCGAAACAGTTGGTGCAGAAGGGATCCACCTCGCAGCCCGCGAGGAGGAGCGCGATGAGCAGGAACCGACGCATCAGCTCCTCCTCCGGCGCGCGATGAGGAGGCCCAGGCCGAGGAGGCCGAGGAGCGCCAGCCCGTGGCCGCCCGAGCGCGGCGACGCGCCCACCCGGCACATGCAGCCGCCGGCCGCCAGGATGCGGTCCGCCGGGTCCTCGGGCTCACCCGCGTCGAAGCCGCCGTCTCTCACGACCACGCCGCCGTCGGGATCCATCCCCGCGTCGTCCGGCGGCCTCGCCTCCAGCCTGCACTCGCCGCGGAAGCAGAGCTGCTCCTCGGGGCAGCGCACGAAGGTGCACGGGTCCGCGACGCACTCGCCGCTGAGCGGCTCACACTCCGCGCCCATCGGGCAGCTCACCCCGCCGCACAGGTCCGGCGCGCAGCTGCCGTCGCTCGGGTCGCAGACCTCCATCGCCTCGCAGGTGACGCCCGCGCAGAGATCCTCCTCGCAGACCCCGGCGCGGCAGATCTCCCCGGCCGGACAGTCCACCGTGGCGCAGCTCGGCTCGCAGGCCCCGGCGCGACAGACCTCGTCCGCCGCGCAGCCCGCGCTCTCGCAGGGGTCGGGCACGCAGTCGAGCATCACCGGGTCGCAGAGCTCCCCGCTCGGGCAGCCGAGGCCGCGGCAGTTGTCCTCCACGCAGCGCCCGTCGAGCGGGTTGCACACCGTCGGGTCGGTGCAGACCACGCCGTCGCAGGGGAAGGTGCACTCGTTCGCGCGACACACGCAGACCGGCACGCCCGAGGCGTCCGGTGCGCAGCGGACCTCGCCGCCCGCCTCGACCGTGTCCATCGCGCAGGTGTCGGGGTTACAGCGCGGCGCGACACAGAAGCACCCGGTCTCGTCCTCGACCGGGATGCGCCCCGCCGGGCAGCGCCCGAACTCGCTGTCGACGCAGGGCAGCGCGCACGAGCAGTCGATGCACTGGCTCTCCCCCGGGCAGAGCGAGCCCATGGAGGGGTCCTCGTCGATGGCGCCGTCGCAGTCGTTGTCCTCGCAGTCGCAGACCTCGCGACCGCTCGGCACCTCGCCCACGCAGACCTCGCGACCGTCGACGCACTGGAGCATGCCCGGCATGCACGCGCCCTCGGTCATGCCGCACTCGCCGCCGAGCGGGATCGACTCGTCGACCCGCCCGTCGCAGTCGTCGTCGAGCGCGTTGCAGCCCTCGCTCATCGGCCCGATGGCTCCGTCGCAGACGACGGCGCCGCCGCGGCACACCTGGATGCCGGGGGCGCACTCGCCCACGTCACTGCCGCAGGGCGCGCCCACGTCGAGGCCGTCGTCGACCACTCCGTCGCAGTCGTCGTCGAGCGCGTTGCACACCTCCGTGGCCGGCCCGACCTCCCCGACGCAGACGAGCGCGCCGCCCGTGCACGCGATCGTGCCCGCCATGCACTCGCCGACGTCGCTCCCGCAGCTCGCGCCGCCGCCCGGGTCGCCCTCGTCGGTGCTTCCGTCGCAGTCGTTGTCGAGCCCGTCGCAGCGCTCCATCGAGGGGCCCGTCTCGCCGACGCAGGCGAGCGCGCCGCCCATGCAGGCCTCGCGGCCGAAGTCGCACTCGCCGACGTCGCTCGCGCCGCAGGTCCCCCCGCCGCCGGGGTTGCCCTCGTCGACGAGCCCGTCGCAGTCGTCGTCGAGCGTGTTGCACGCCTCCGTCCCTGGCGGCGTCTCGCCCGTGCACGTCAGGACGCCGGCGGAGCAGGTCAGCGTGCCCGGCATGCACACGCCGACGCTCGAGCCGCAGGTCGCCCCTCCGCCCGGGTTGCCCTCGTCCGTGCTCCCGTCGCAGTCGTCGTCGAGGCCATTGCACGCCTCGGCGCTCGGGCTGCGATCGCCCTGACAGACGAAGCCTCCGGAGACGCAGCGCAGCACGCCCTCGCCGCACGTGCCGCAGGCGCCGCCGGTCGGCACCCCTTCGTCCGTGGCGCCGTCGCAGTCGTCGTCGGCGCTGTTGCAGGTCTCCATGGTCGGGCCCGTCCCGCCGGTGCAGACGAGCGTCCCGCCCATGCACGTGAGCGAGCCGGGCGAGCAGGCCCCGATGGAGCTGCCGCAGCCGGCGCCTCCGCCCGGGTTGCCCTCGTCGGTGCTCCCGTCGCAGTCGTCGTCGGCCGTGTTGCAGACCTCCATCGTCGGCCCGATGCCGCCGACGCACATGCCCGTCCACGCGCCGCTCATGCACGTCTCGGTGCCCGCGCGACACGAGCCGGTGCTCGACCCGCAGGGGCGCGTGATCTGATCGATCACCCCGTCGCAGTCGTCGTCGATCCCGTTGCAGCTCTCGGCGGTCGGGCCGGTGCCCGTGCAGCTGCCCCACGCGCCCGCGCTGCAGGTCTCGACCCCCGTCGTGCACGCGCCCGTGTCCGTGCCGCAGATCCGCGTCAGCCCCTCGTCGATCGCCATGTCGCAGTCGTTGTCGATCCCGTCGCAGATCTCGGGGTCGGGCACGCAGCCCGCGCAGACCCCGCCCTCGTCGATCGGCCCATCGCAGTCGTCGTCGATCCCGTTGCACGTCTCAGTCGGCGCCGCGCCGCAGGTCCCGCAAGCGTTCAGCAGGCCCTCGTCGATCTCGCCGTCGCAGTTGTCGTCGACCCCGTCACAGACGCGCTCCCCCGGGTCTCCGCAAAGCGACGCGCTGGTCGTGCCGCCGGGCACGTCGCAGTAGAGCGTGAAGCCCTCGTCGATCAGGGTGTCGCAGTCGTCGTCGATGCCGTTGCAGATCTCGGTGAGGATCGAGTCGGCCACGATCCCGCTCACCGCCGCGGCGAGCTGGGTCGAGTCGTCGGCGAAGATCGCGCTCGTGGTGCCGCCCGACGAGGCGATCGCGTCGAGGTCCGCGCGCACGCCAGGGTCGGCGGTCGCGAAGCCGATCACGTAGACCGGGTAGCCAGCGGCGCTCAGCGCGCTCGCGGCCGCGTTCGGATCACCAGCGCACGTCTCCTGCCCGTCGGTGACCAGGATCACGCGGTACGGGCGGCACATCGCCGCCGCGTCCCCGCCGCGCACTCCGTCGAGGTAGAGGCGCGCGTCGTCGAGGCTGCCCGCGATCGGCGTGGTGCCGCTCCCGCGCAGCTCGAAGTCGAGCCCCGGCGGCGGCGTGCCCATGTAGTTGGTGTCGCCGTCCATCCACTCGAGCAGCTCGTACTCGTTCTCGGGGCTGAAGCCGACGAGCACGTCGCCGCCCGAGAAGCCGCCGCCGCAGGGCGCGGGGCCCGCTCCCTGCCAGCCGCCCGAGCCCTCCGACGCGTTCGTCGTCGGACAGCTGAACTCCCGGGCGCGCTGACTGAAGCGCATCAAGCCGTACTCCACCTCGCCGAAGCCGGCGACCACGTTGGTCAGGCCCTGCTTCGCCTGGAAGATCCGGCTGTCGTCCGGCAGCCCGTTGGAGCAGCCGGTGTTGCCGCACGTCGCACAGGAGACGTCCATGCCGCCGCAGCTCGCCGAGCCGTCGCCGCCCGTGAACGAGTCGGCGCAGGTGTGCCAGTTCATGGAGCCGGACGTGTCGAAGACCAGCAGCAGGCGCGCGCGGATGTCGTCCGGGAGGTAGGCGAAGTCCGCCTCGCTGTCGTCGTTCGCGCTGTGGCAGCCCGGGTCGGCCGGGAAGTCGATCAGCCCGTCGCCGTCGTCGTCCACTCCGTTCTGACAAGCGCGCAGCGCGACCTCGGTGCGGTCCGCGGCGCTCGTGCAGTCGGGGTCGGCCGGGAAGTCGACCAGCCCGTCGCCGTCGTTGTCCACGCCGTCGCTGCACGCGGGCGCGCCGCCCTCGGAGTCGTCGTCGGGGCCGTCGCACTCGAGGTCGGCCGGCCAGTCGGTGTCGCCGTCGCCGTCGTTGTCCACGCCGTCGCTGCACTCCGGGTCGCTCTCGTCCCCGTCGCTCGGCGACGAGCAGCCGGGGTCGGCCGGGAAATCGATGAGCCCGTCGCCGTCGTTGTCGACGCCGTCCTGGCAAGCGCTCACGGACGTGACGAAGCAGGGCGCGCTCAGCTCCGACTCGAGCTCCCCGGGCGCCTGGGCGGTCGCGCGGATCTCGAGCCCGCCGTAGAGCGATCCGAAGGTGCCGGCCGCGCCGTGCCAGCCGCCGACCGCGAAGCGACCGCCCGTCGCGGGGTCGTCCCCGCGCTCGATGCCGCCGAAGAAGACGCGCACGGTCGTGCCGTCGGCCTCGGTGGTGCTGCCGGGGATGGTCGTCTGCACCGAGAGGATCGGGCAATCCAGCGTGGGGGCCTCCGAGCGCGGCGCGCCCACCGGGACGAACGCGAGGTCGCGGTAATACGTCTCCTGCCGGCCGCCGTAGCCGCTCTGGCCGGACTCGACCTGCACGTCGATGGGGTAGAGCCCGGTCGCCGTCCCGCCGGGCACGTTCACGCCGAAGCCCAGCCCGGCCGAGGTGCCCTCGCTCATCGCGAGGTTGATGCCGTTGAACTCGGGCGTGTTCGTCGTGCAGAGCGCGGAGCACTCGTAGCGCACCCCGCCGTAGACGATGTCGGGGGTCGCGGCGCCGCCGCCGTTCGTGACCGTCCAGCCAGCCGGCAGCCCGAGATGGATGTCGTTGACGGTCAAGCCCTGGGTTCCGTCCACCGCGATCGCCCCAGCCAGGGTCGCGGTGCCGCCGGGCGCGGCCGACGCGGTGGTGGAGACGAGGTCCGCGTCCAGTACGGCGAGGGGCCGGATCTGCACCAGCTCCTGGCTGCGGAAGCCGGGCGCGGTGATCGCGCCGCCCGCGCAAGGGTCGCCCGAGCGCGTCCCGAGGTCGTCCGAGGTGAAGTCGATGCGCATCGCGTGGGTCGGGTTGCCGATGCCCCCCACGTCGAAGTTCGTGCGGATGTTCACCTCCGCCGAGGGCACCAGGGTGCCGATGTCCCAGTACAGGCAGTCCAGCCCGTCGCCGTCGCAGTCGGCGATCATGCAGGTCGGCGCCACGTCGGGGAACGGCGTGGTCGGGTCGAGCGAGACCTTGGTGCCGTCGTACTTCTGCCGGATCCACACGTTGTTCCGCGGGTTCAACGACAGGTTCCGCGCGGTGAGCGTGTACTCCATGTCGTCGTACGCCGCGTCGTTGGAGCGGACGACCTGGTCCGAGGTGATGTCGAAGAGCAGGTTGAGGAACACGCACGCGGGCGAGGCGGCGTAGAGCGACCAGGGGTTGTCGTCGCCGCGCGAGGTCGTGTTGGTCGCGGTCGTGTCGCCGCCGAAGCTCTCGCCGCAGTTCATGTCGCCACCCATCGTCCCGAAGCCCGGGTCGAGGGGCAGGCCGAGCACGCGGAAGGCGACCTCGACGAAGAGCGGGTTGCCCGCGCGGACCTCACCCGTGGCGACGCGCAGGGCGTTGGTGCTGGACGGGAGAGGCGCGTTCGGCGTGACGTCGAAGCCCATCGACGACGCGTCGAGGGTCATGCGGCTCAGCCCCGTGCCCACCCGGCTGCTCACCGCGCTCCCCGTCCCGATCGTCGAGCCCGGGTACAGGACGCGGTTCCAGGGGCCCGTGTTGCCGTTGAATTCGATGCGCGCGCCGACGTCGGTGGCCTCGAAGCCGTAGTGGGTGAGCGAGCCCGCCACCGGCGAGCCGTAGCGATGCGGGGTGTTGCCCTGGCCGTCGTTGCCCGACGCGTTGCCCTGCCCGTTTCGGATCGCGAAGGCGTCGATCTGGGTCACGTCCCACGCGTTGTGCGCGAAGTACGGCGCGGTGAGCCCGAGCACCGTGTTGATGTCGCTGACGTAGCGGGGCTCGACGATCATGATCCCGTTGTCGACGGTGATGAACGCGTCGCTCGGGTCGCGGGCCGTGCGGGGATCGGTCGAGTAGAAGATCCCGGTGTCCGCGTAGAGCTGGGCGATGCTCCCGTCGTCGAGGTCGCAGGTCCCGCTGGCGCAGGGCACGGCCGTATAGCCGTCGCAGCCGCGTCCGCACCCGTTGACGGCGTAGCCCGGCAGGTTCGGCACCACCGTCTCGCCGTTCTCGTCCATCAACCGGACGCCGACCACCTGGAGGTTCGGCGGGACGTACTCCGTCAGGTACCCGTTCATCCCGCCGAGCTGCTGGTCCGGCGCGGGCATGTAGCGGAAGCGGAAGAGGATCACGTCCCCCACCGCGAGGCGCACGTCGGAGCTGCCTCCGCCCGAGCTGGTGCCCGACTCCGGATCGATCACCGCCACCGTGGCCGGCGGCAGGGTCTTGGCGGTCGTCACCAACCCCACGCCCGCCCCCTGCGCCGTGCCGGCGACGAAGAGCGAGATCAGCACCGCCGCGGCGGTCGATCGTGTCCGCAGGATCCCCTTCGCCCGGCCCCCGTCGTGCGCGTGTTCCACGACGAGGTCTACGAGACGCCTATGTGGAAGGATACACCCGCACCGTACGAATACGTATCGAACCGACGCGCGGGTCAGTCCATGCGGAAGTCGGCGAGGATCTCGAGGTCCTCGGCCGGCTCGGGCGCGCCCGGCACCCGCTGGGTCTCGAGCAGGACCACGGTGGCGTCGGGGAACATCGCCTTGGCGAGGTTGCAGTTCGCGGGCTCGTTGTCGAAGAACGCCACAAGCTCGCCCACCCGATCGAGGGTCGGCAGGGCGCCGCGCTTGAACGCCTCGTCGTGCATGCCCGGGTCGGGCTTGAGGATCAGCTCGATCCCCGCCACGCCGATCGGGAAGCCGTCGTCGCGGAGCTTCGCGACGGTCCCGGGGAGCATGCCCGGGAGATCCCGCCCCGTGAGGTAGCAGACGTTGGCCCCCGACTCGTACGCCGCCCGCACGTACTCGACCGAGCCCGCGAGGGGCACGTCGCACGCGATGTAGGCGTCGGTGAAGAAGCGGTCGTGCCAGAAGGTGGTGATCTCCTTGACCACGTCGCCGCGGTAGACGTTGCACTCCTTCAACGTGTCCGTGAGGAGGTAGCAGATCTTGTCGACCTCGAGCGTGAGCATCGCGTCGGCGAGGTCCGGATCCTCGTCCGCGATCTCTTCGCGGTACTCCATCAGGATCTCGAGCGTGCGCGGCCGGTTGTCGAACAGGGTCGCGTCCAGATCGAAGACCACGACCGGCGGCCGCTCACGATCCCACGACCCGAGAGTCGCGAGGACCTGGCGGAGCACGTCGAGCTGATGCGGAAGAGGCGGCGGTCTCAAGAAGCACTCCCAGCGTCCGAGGATATCCGACGGAGGGCGAACGAAAAAAGCTCCGTTCGCAACCAGTTCATCCGGGGGGGCATGGTGTACCGCGTCTGGGGACCTAAGGTGAGGGGCAACCCGGGGCATTGCGCCTCCGGCGCGTTCTCCCTATCATCGGTGGGCTCGCTCGGGAATGAGCGTGCACCTCGAGCGTTGGGGAGCCTCGAAAGCTGGTGGGATCGATCGGCGGTCCCGACCAGAACGTACGCGTGATCCCACGCCTTCAGCAGTACGGATCCATGAGCCACGAACTCCGCGACAGCAGCCCTCCCCAGCCCTCCAAGGCCGATCGACGCAAGCTGGCGCGAGCCCGCAGAGCCGTCCAGACCATCCCGCCGATCCGGACGCGGGGCGTGCTGGTGGTCGAGGACGATCCCGATCTGCAGTGGCAGCTCGCCCGCATGCTCACCGTGCGCGGCAACCGGGTCGTGGGCACCTCGTCCGCCGAGGGCGCGCTCGAGCTGATGAAGCAGTGGCCCGTCGATCTGGTCCTGGTCGACGACGTCCTTCCGGGCATGAGCGGCATGCAGCTCGCCAAGATCGTCCGCGACCTCTACCCCGAGACGCCCGTCGTCCTGATGCAGTCGGAGTCGACCGAGCACTCGCACCTCGCGGCCAAGCTCGCGGGCGCCGTCGCCGTGGTCGCCAAGCCCTTCCGCCCCGAAGCGATCGTGGAGCTGCTCCGCTCGTTCCCCAAGGGCGAGCCCGAGCTGGTCCCCGCCGAGTAGCGGATGCGCCGGCTTCCTTCGCGGAAGGGCCTCGTCGCGCTGGCGTTCGGGGCGATGCTCCTCGCCTCGGTGATGGGCCCGGTGGCGGGCGGCCAGGTCCGTCGCGCCATGACGGGCACGATCTCGGTCGAGGAGATCACGCCCGGCATGCGCGGCTACGGGCTGACGGTGTTCCGCGGCACCACGCCCGAGCGCTTCGACGTCGAGGTGATCGACGTGCTCCACAACTTCCGGCCCGACCAGGATCTGATCCTGATCCGCACCGACCACCCCATCCTCGACTCGGCGCACGTCGTCGCGGGCATGAGCGGCAGCCCGATCTACCTCGACGGACGCCTCGCGGGCGCGTACGCGTACGGCTGGCCCTTCAGTCAGGATCCGGTGGCGGGGGTCACGCCGATCGCGAACATGATCACGGAGATGCACCGGCCGATCGCGCCGAGCCTCTTCCCCGGTGCCGTGCCCGTGCCCGCGAGCCCGCGAGCCCGGCCGCGCGCCTCGCTCGGCGGCCTCGCGCCTTACCTCGGCGCGGAGCCGGCCGACGCGACCACCGCCGTCGAGGCGCACGCGAGCGCGAGCGGCGCCGCCCGTGGTCCGCGCTCGAGCGCCACGCTGCAGCCGGCCGCGACGCCGCTCCTGCTCGGCGGGCTCGACGGCTCCGTGGTGGAGATGCTGGAAGAGCAGCTCGGCCGCTTCGGCCTCATGGTCCTGCAGGCGGGCGGCGCGGGTCAGGCCGAGCCGCCTCCCGGCACGCCCACGTCCTACACCCACGGCAGCGCGGTCGGCGTGCAGCTCGTGCGGGGCGACGTCGCCGCCACCGCCGTGGGCACCGTCACCCACGTCGACGGGCGGCGGGTGAGCGCCTTCGGCCACCCCATGCTCAACGCGGGGCAGACCGGCCTCCCGACCGCGATCGCGCGGGTCCTGCACATCCTCTCGAGCCAGGCGCGCAGCTTCAAGATCAGCGAGCCCGTCCGCCCGCTCGGCACGCTGGTGCACGATCGACAGTCCTCCATCGTGGTGGACACGGGGCTCCAGGCGGCGACCGTCGAGGCGGTCATTCGCATCCACGGCGTCGAGGGCGCCCCGCGCGACACCTGGCGTTTCGAGGTCGCGAGCCACCGCGTGCTGACGCCCGTGCTGCTCAACGCGGCGCTCCTCAACGCGCTCCAGGCGACCGCGGCCGACAACGCCGACGTGATGTTCGAGGCGCGCAGCCGCGTGACGGTCGCGGGGCGCAGCCAGGTCGAGGAGGTCGTGGACCGCGGCTACAGCCGCATGGGCGCCGCGAACCCCGCCGCGCTCGGTCAGCTGCGCCTCTTCTCGATGCTCGAGGCCATCTACGGCAACCCCTTCCAGGAGGCGCGCGCGGCGCGGATCGAGATCGACCTCGACGTGCGCCTCGGGCGGGAGACGACCCGCATCCTCGACGCCTCGGTCGCCTCGGCGGACGTGGACCCCGGCAGCACCGTGCCCGTGCGCGTGACGCTGCGGCGCTTCGGCCAGCCCGAGGAGGTGCGCGTGGTGCCGGTGCGCATCCCACAGCGGCTCGCGGGCGACGAGGTCGAGGTCTTCGTCCAGGCGGGCGGCGCGGTCCGCGTCCAGCACGCCCAGCCGAGGGATCTCGACGACCTGCTCGAGACCGTGCACGAGCGCTACGCGAACACGGACCTCATCGTCTCGCTCGAGACGCCGTCCCGCGGCCTGCGCTTCGCGGGGCACGTGGCGCGTCACCTCCCCGCCTCCGCGCTCGACGCGCTCCAGCTCCAGAACGACGGGGACCGCAACCGGCCCTTCGTCACCTACGATCGCCACGCCATCGAGCTGGGCGAGGTCGTCACCGGGACGGCCCGCCTGCAGCTCCGCGTACGGGAGACCCCCAGGCCGTGAAGAGAGCCCGCTTCGCCCTCGCCCTCAGCAGCGCCAGCGTGCTGGCCGCCGGCGCCATCGTCGCGACGGACGCGTTCGCCGTCTCGACCGAGCGCTTCGTGCTCGACGACGCGGAGTCCCTCGCGGCCGGCGAGCTCGTGCGCACCGCGGTGCACTCGGACGGCCGCGTCACGACGGGCGCCGAGCTGCGCCGGATCGCGCTGCCCGAGGACATCCCGCTCGTCTACGCGACGGCCCGCGCGGCGGACGGGACGATCTTTCTGGGCACCGGCAACGAGGGGAAGATCTACCGGCTGCGCGGCGAGACGCTCGAGCTCTTCGCGGAGACCGGGCAGCTGCTCGTCTCGTCTCTCGCGCTCGGCGCGGGCGGCGACGTGTACGCGGGCACCCTGCCCGAGGGCCGCATCTACCGCGTCGGCGCGGACGGTCAGCCGAGCGAGATCGCGCGGCCCGACGGCGTCGAGCACGTGTGGGATCTCGCCTGGGACGGCTCGCGCAACGTGCTCTTCGCGGCCACCGGTCCCGAGGGGCAGGTCTTCGCCATCGATCGGCAGGGCAACGCCTCGCTCTGGTGGGACTCGCCCGCGAGCCACGTGATGAGCCTGGCGCTCGACTCGGACGGCACCCTCTACGCCGGCACCAGCGATCAGGCGGTCGTCGCGCGGCTCACCGGCCCGGGCCGCGCGGAGATCGTGCACGACTTCCCGGGCAACGAGATCACCGCGCTCGCCGTGCGCGACGGAGTGCTCGCGGTCGGCGCGAACGAGTTCCCCGATCCGCCGCGCATCGCGAGCACCCACGCCAAGAGCCGGAGCGCCAGCGCGGGCCGCGCGCCGCGGCCCCAGCCCGGCAAGGGACGCGTCTGGCGCGTCAGCCAGGACGGCCGCGCCGAGCAGCTCTTCGCGCAGGACGAGGGACACATCACGAGCCTGAACGTGCTCGCCGACGGGACGATCTACGCCGGGACCGGTAAGGACGGCCACGTGATCCGGATCCACGCCGACCGCACGTGGTCGCGCTGGATCGACGTCGACGAGCGACAGGTGCTCGACATCGCGATGGAGGGGGACGCGCCCTACTTCGTCACCGGAGACGGCGCGGCCGTCTACCGCGTGGTGGCCGGACGTCCGGCCAACGCGATCTGGGAGAGCAAGGTGCTCGACGCGCGCTTCCCCGCGCGCTGGGGCCAGCTGGTCTGGCGCGCGGAGGGCGCGCTCCGGCTCGAGACCCGCTCGGGCAACAGCGAGACGCCGGACGAGACCTGGAGCGCGTGGTCCAACGCCCTGAGCGCCCCCGGCCCGGTCCGCTCGCCGCAGGCGCGCTTCCTCCAGGTGCGCGCCCGCTTCGACGCCGCCCCCGACGCGACCCTCCGCGCGGTCACCGTCTACTTCCTCCCCCAGAACCAGCGGCCCGTGGTGACCGACGTGCGCCTCGAGGGCCACAACAAGGCCGCGACCAAGCGCATGCGCGAGGAGCGTCAAGCGCACGTGCCCGACGCGTCGCACCAGTACAAGCTCTCCTGGAGCGTCGACAACCCCGACGACGACCGCCTCCGCTACCGCCTGTCCTACCGTCGGGAAGATCAGACCGTGTGGCGCGACATGCTCCGCCCCGGCCAGGAGCTCACCGAGGACGAGTACAGCTGGGACACCGAGTCCATCCCCGACGGCTGGTACGTGGTGCGGGTCGAGGCGAGCGACGAGCGCGACAACCCCGACGCGCTGACCCTCCGCGACACGCGCGAGAGCGAGCCGATCCGCATCGACAACCACGCGCCGCGGGTCGAGGCGCTCCGCTTCGCGCAGAACCGGCTGACCGGTCGCGCGGTCGACGCGCTCGGGCCGATCGCGCGCCTCGAGCTCGCGGTGGACGGCGGGGACTGGACGCCCATCTTCCCGACCGACGATCTCTTCGACACCGCGCGCGAGGAATTCTCGGTCGATCTCTCCTCGCTCGACGCGGGCCTGCACATCGTCGCGGTGCGCGCGACCGACGCCGGCGGCAACGTCGGCTCCCAAGAAGCGCAGATCCGCCGCTGAACCCCGCAGATTTCGCGCGACCGCGCAGCTTTCGCGAGCGGAGACCCGAGCCCCGTTCGCGGACCGGTCAGGCCCCCACACCCGATCGGCGGGCTGGCACGGGCGCACCTCTAGCCTCCAGCGCCTTTGGCATCCCTCGTGCTCGTGGGAACCGGCCGGGGAGGGTGAGACATGCAACGATTGATGTGGACGCTCAGCGTCTCATTGGGACTGGTCTTCGGCGGCTGCGCAGACAGCGGGAGCCAGACCGAGGCGCTCGGGATCAGCGACGGAGAGCCCTGCGAGACCGAGTGGGAGACCCGGCTCGTGCTCGCCGACGGCGCCCGTGACGTGGTGGGGACGGTGAGCTTCTCGCTGAACGACGGATACGTGACCGCGGTGGTCACCACGCTGCCGGCCTGGGAGCTCGGCGACACCTATCTCGGCGTGGGCATCGACGGCGCGCCGCCGACGTGGGTGGTGATGAACCCCGAGCCCTGGGTCACCGGCTGGATGACCCGGATCGTGATCCGGCATCCGCTCGATGGACAGGTGAGGTGCGGCGCAGAGCTGAAGATCCAGCTCCAGGCCAACGTGCGCGAGAGAGGTGCGCTGGGTCACGAGCTGGCGTCCGCGTTCGGTCCCGAGGACCGCGGCCAGTGGGGCTGGGCCGACTTCCGCCCGTACTGCTGCCCCGAGGAGCCGCGCGGCTGCACCTATACGCAGGGGTTCTGGAAGAACCACCCCGGCGCGTGGCCGGTCGGAGGCCTGATGCTGGGTGACCACTTCTACACGCAAGCCGAGCTGCTCACGCTCCTGCGCACCCCGGTGCGAGGCGACGCGAGCGTGGCCCTCGCGCACCAGCTCATCGCGGCCGAGCTCAACGTCGCGGCGGGGGCCTCACCGATCCCCGCCATCGCCGACGCCCAGACCTGGATGAGCGTGCACGACGGGGGCGGGACGCTGCCCTACGGGATCCGCGCGAGCTCCACCGCCGGGCGCATGGCGACGCGCCTGAACGACGCGCTCTCCGACTACAACGAGGGGCTCACGGGGCCCGGACACTGCGACGACCGTGACTGCGATCGCCGCATCGACGAGGACGAGGACGTGGACGAGGCCTGCGACGGCCCGAGCGACACGCTCTGAGCCGCGCGTCCGGGGAGCGGTCGGTCAAGGCGCCGCCGCTCTCCAGACGTGCCCCTCGGTCCCCTCGAGGCGGTAGCCCCCGGCGACCGCGCTGTCGCGCTCGGACGCGCTCGTCGTATAGAAATGGTCGTTGCCACGCACGAGGCGGTAGAGCGGCGTGCTGCCGCAGCCCGGCGCGCGACCGACGTAGCCCATGATGCCCTCCACGGTCGACCCGGGCGCGCCCTCACAAGTGCTGCTCCGCGTGTAGAAGTGGAAGCCCGTCGACAGGACGCAGCGATAGAGCGGCTGCACGCCCGGGTTGCTCGCCGCGTAGAGGTAGAAGTAGTCGTAGAACTCGACGCGGAAGCCGCAGCAGGCCGCCTCGGTGCGGCTCGTGGTGTAGAAGTGCTCGCCGCTCGCCGAGTTGTAGCTGCGGTGCACGCCGACCCGGCAGCCACCGGGCACGTCGTCGCAGCGGCCGTCGCAGTCGTCGTCGACCAGGTTGCAGGTCTCGGTCACGACCGGCGGCGCGCTGCACGTGCCCCAGACCCCGGCGCTGCAGATCTCGCTGCCCGAGCCGCACGCGGTGCTGCACGATCGCGTCAGGCCGTCGTCGGTGACCCCGTCGCAGTCGTCGTCGACGCCGTTGCAGGTCTCGGGGCTGGGCGAGGGCGCGGTGCACGTCGTCCACGCGCCCGTGACGCACATCTCGGTCCCGGATCCGCACGCCGTGCTGCACCCGCGCGTGAGCCCCTCGTCCACGCGGGAGTCGCAGTCCTCGTCCATGCCGTCGCAGGTCTCGGCCGTGGGCATCACCGCGTCGCAGCCGGTCCACGCGCCGCCCTCGCAGGACTCCGTCCCGCCGCCGCACGCGCTCGAGCAGGCGCGCGGCGCGATGGCCTCGTCGACCGCCGCGTCGCAGTCGTCGTCGACGGTGTTGCAGTCCTCGACCGCGCCCGGGTGGATCGAGGGATCGCCCTCGTCGCAGTCGTCCATCGCGACCGCTCCGTCGCCGTCGAGGTCACGGTCCGCGGGCAGGCACGATCGGCGCTGGCAGATCTCACCCGCCGGGCAGCTCCCGTCGCCCGCGCACGCGGGATAGGGCGCGCAGATCCCGTCGACGCAGCGCTCGAGCGGCGCGCAGCCCTCGTCGCAGGTGCGGGCCGGCCCCGCGTCTCGCGCGCCCGCGTCGTCCGGGGCGGTCGTGCCCGTGTCGGCCCGGCCTCCGTCGCGCGCGGTGGCGGCGTCGACGCTGGCATCGTCGTAGCTGCGCGGCAGCACGGAGTTGGCGCACGCGGGGATGACCAGGAGCGAGAGGAGGGAGCACCAGGTGAAGCGACGCATGAGGCACAGCGTACCCGCTCGCGGGGCCCGCTTCATCGGAGCAGATCGAGCGCGACGCCTACCACGGAGGCGCTGGCGATCACCGCGCGAGCGCGTGGGGTCTGCCGCGCGCCCTCGGGCGCGGGAGGCGTCTCGACCAGGGCGTCCAGCCACACGCCGAGCGGCGGCCGGGCGAGCGCGCCGCTCAGGTCGAAGAGCGCGAGATCCTCGACGCCGGCCGCGCGCGCGAGCGCGACGTCTTCGGCCAGCTCCGCCGGGTCGCGGTAGGTGCGCTCGTCTCCCAGCGCGCCCACCCCGATGGCGCCGAGCGACGCGCTCGCCCGCGGCCCGAAGCGCGCCCGGCTCTCCCGCGCGAAGCGATCGAGGAGCGCCCGCGCGTCGTCGCGTCGCACCACGCCGAAGCCGTAGCCCTCGAAGAGGCTCGTGTAGAGCATCGCGCTGAGCACGTCGTAGCCCGCGTCGATCGGCGTCCCGAGCGCGCGCTGCCAGCCGCCCCCGGCCCGGCCGGGCAACACGACGGGCGGCACCAGGGCGGCGATCACCTCGAGGCCGCGCGCCCTGGCCAGCGCGCAGAGCCGCCGGTGTGGCGCGGCGTCGATCGGTCGCGTCAGCCACGCGCGCGCCGCGCCGAGGTAGCCGTCCGTGATGCGCCGCAGCTCCGCGATCGGCGGCTCGAGGTCGAGCGCGAGCGCGTCGATCGGGCCTTCGACGGCGTCGAGCAGGGTCCGCACCCACGCCTCGAACCGCTCCGCGTTCCCCGGGTGGAGCCAGCGGCCGTCCGCGTCGTCGAGCAGCGGCCACAGCCCCACCGAGAGCCCCTGCGACGCGCAGCGCGCCACCACGCGGCGCGCCCCTTCTTCCTGCCCTGGCTGCACCGCGAAGAGGAGCTGCACGCGACGCGCGGCCAGCGCCTCGAGCGCCGGCGTCTCCGCGAGCACGTCGAGCGGCACCAGCTCGCTCCAGATCCTCCGTCGCGCCATCGCGGCGCTCATAGCAGACCCGAGCCCGAGGACCCGAGCTCAGCGCGCGGGCGGCTGCGTGGCGCTGCACTGCAGCGCGACGACCACCGTGGGCTGGTCGGCGCCGGCGCGGGTCGCGCGCAGCATCGCTCGCCGCGGCGATCGCTCGGAGTCACAGCTGATCGCGGTGCTCACCCGCGCCTGTCCGTCGTTGACGGTCGCGTGCACGACGCCGCTCACGGGGCGGACGTTCACCTCGAAGCCCTCCATGAAAGGGATGGTCGCCGCCGCGCCCTCCCCCACTCGACGCCACTCGGCCATGGTGCCCGCGCTCCGGCCTTCGTTGACGATCCGGTACCAGACGGCGTCGGCCGCCTGCGCCTCCGCGCCGTGCCCCCCCTCGGCGGCCACGATTCCGAAGCCCACCCCCATCACGATCGCGATCCCGAGCCCCAATAGCGCGCGCTTCATTCGACCTCCTCGTCGCACTGCGACGGGGCAGCATGCCCGAGAATGGGCGGCGCCGGTGGTGGCAATAACTACGACCGTCAGGGCAGCAGCTCGAAGGGGAGCGACGCGCGCAGGTCCGCGAGCCACGCGTCCAGCTCGCGCGCCCGCGCCGTGGTGGTCACCACCGAGACGATCACGCGGCCGGAGGCGTCGGCGCGGCCACGCTCTCCGTGTAGAGAGGCGAGGTGGTCCTCACCCGAGAGGATGCCCCCGAGCACGTAGACGTCGCCCTTGGCGATGCGGAGCCTCCGCGCCACGAGGCCTTCGCCGCGCGGGATCGGACCGTCGCTCACGTCTCGCCCTCGAACGCGCGCTCCGAGAACGCCGCGTGCAGCGGGTGCGCGGCGCGGTCCTTCGCGCGGTGGCCGGAGCGGATCTCCGTCACGCGCACGCGCTCCTGCGCGTCGAGCGCGAAGGCCACGCGCCACTCCTGCACGGCCAGCACGAAGCCGCCCGCGGGCTCGGGTCGGATGCGGCGATAGGGTCGCGGGTGGGGGCTCGTCTCCAGGATCGTGCGCAGCGTGCCCTCGAGCGGCACGCCCCGCTCGGCCAGCCAGGCGAGCTGCGCGGCGGCGCGCGGGAGGATCTCGACCTCGAACGCGGGGCGTGGGTCGTCCGGGCGCTCGGCGTCCTCGGTCAGGCCCAGCGCCGGCTCGAGCCAGCCCACGCGGGAGCGCGGGATCGCGTCGGTCCAGGGGATGTAAGGCTTGATGTCGAGCACCGGCGTTCCGTCGAGCAGGTCCACGCCGCGGACGTGCAGCACGACGCCCTCGACGCGATCGAGCGCCATGACCGAGAGCGCGATCGGATTGGGCCGATGCGGCGCGCGCGTCGCGAAGACGCCCCGGCGCCGATCGCTCCGCGGCGGGTGCACCTTCATGCGCGCGCTCTTCGCCCGATCCATCCACGCGAGCACCCAGACGTGCTCGAAGCCCTCGAGGTCCTCCACCGCGTGCGCGAGGCCCGGGTCCAGCTCGATCCGCCCCTCCACGCCCTCCGCCGCGCGCGGCTGCCGGGGCGCGTCCACCTTGCGCGACCAGGGGCTGCGGATCACGCCGATCGGCTGGACGCTGAGGGGGTCCGTCACCCCACCGTCATGCCACGCGGGGGCGCGACGTGCCTATACTCGCGTCGATGCGGATTCTCTACGGGGTCGTCGGCGAAGGCATGGGGCACGCGATGCGCTCGCGCGTCGTGCTCGAGCACCTGGTGGCGCAGGGGCACGAGGTGGAGATCGTCGCCTCGGGGCGCGCGGTCGAGTTCCTGAAGAAGCGCGGCTTCGCCGAGGTCAACGCGATTCACGGCCTTCATATCGTCTACGAGGACAACCGCGTCCATCGCAACAAGACCTTCTGGTCGAACGTCCTGAGCGGCACGACCGGGCTGCCGAAGAACATCGCCGCCTACTTCGAGCTGCTCGAGGACTTCGCGCCGCAGGCGGTGATCAGCGACTTCGAGTCCTGGTCCTACTTCTTCGCGAAGGCGCACCGGCTGCCGATCATCAGCGTCGACAACATGCAGATCATCAACCGCTGCACGCACCCGCCGGAGATCCTCGAGGGGGCGCGCGCCGACTTCGAGATCGCCAAGGCGCTGGTCAAGAGCAAGCTGCCGTTCTGCGACCACTACCTGATCACGACCTTCTTCCAGCCCGAGATCCGGAAGAAGAAGACCTCGCTCCACCCGCCCATCCTGCGGCCGGAGATCCTCGCCGCGAAGCCGGCCGAGGGGGAGCACGTGCTCGTCTACCAGACGGCCGAGGGCTACGAGACGCTGCTCCGGGCCCTGAAGGACAGCGGCCTCGAGTGCCGCATCTACGGCATGAAGCGCGACCTGAAGGCCGAGGAGCGCGACGGCAACCTGCGCTACCGACCGTTCAGCGAGGAGACCTTCATCGACGATCTCGCGACCGCCAAGGCGGTGATCGCGAGCGGGGGCTTCACGCTGATGGGCGAGGCCGTCTATCTGCACAAGCCGATGCTGGCCGTGCCGCTCGACCGGATGTTCGAGCAGATCATGAACTCCCGGTACCTCGACCACCTCGGCTACGGGAAGTACGCGCCCGACCTCGACGACGCCGCGGCGATCCACGGCTTCCTCGAGGGGGTCCCGGACTACCGGAGGAACCTCGCGGCCTACACCCAGGACGGCAACCGTGACCTGCTCGGCGCGGTCGACGCACACCTCGACCGCGCCGAAGCCGGCGTCTACTGAGCGAGCCCCGTGGGCGCGAAGAGACGCCAGGCACCGAGTGCATTCGGACGCGGCCTGCATCCCGGGCGAGCTCTGCTTCGACGGGTGTGAGGCCGGCGATCCGGCGTGCTGCGTCGGGCACACCTGCGGCTGATCCGTCGCATCGAAGTGAGCCCCCGCGCGTGATGAGGTAGCTTGAGCGTGAGGGGGGCCAGCCCCCTCGACTCGGTGGGCGGGGCCATGGCAGACACAGGACAGACCCGGACCGGAACGGCACGGCTCGAGTCGGACGGAATCTTGCGATTTCGGTGTTTCCCGGGGGCCGCGCTGACCGAGGACGACGCGCGCGCGAACGTGGAGGCGTGCATCGCCGCGTCCGAGGGGCGCCTCCGCCACTGCCTCGTCGACATGAGCCAGGTGCTCGGGATCGATCGGAGCGCGCGGCGCTACCACTCGAGCTACGAACACAGCGGCCGGCATTACCTCGCGATCGCGCTGCTGGTCGGCTCGCCGCTCAGCCGGGTCATCGGGAACTTCTTCGTCGGGCTCAACCGGAGCACCTTCCCGCTGCGCCTCTTCACGTCCGAAGAGGAGGCCATCGCGTGGTTGCGGACGTTCCTGGAATGAGCGACGGCTCCAGCTACGCGCGGATCGAGCCGGCGCTCCAGCTCATGGTCGAGATCGCGTCGGGCAACCTCGAGGCGAGGGGCGAGCTCGTCGGCGGCGGAGACGCGATGGACGCGCTCGTCGGTGGCCTGAACATGCTGGCCGAGGAGCTGAGCGGGAGGCTCGACGAGCTGCAGGAGGCGAACGAGGAGCTCCAGCGGGCGAACCGAGAGCTGAAGGAGATGCAGGTCCAGCTCGTCCAGTCGGCGAAGATGGCCTCGCTCGGGTCGATGGCGACCGGCATCGCGCACGAGCTGAACCAGCCGCTGTCCGCCATTCGCATGGACGCGGAGATGTCCCTCGAGCACCTGGACCCGGACTGCCTGAACACAGCTAGCCTCGATGACACGCGCGGTGCCCTCGCGCACATCCTCGCTCAGGTCGATCGGGCGGCCGAGATCGTGTCGCACCTCCGCACCTTCGGCCGTCAGGACGTCGCCGACGCCCTCGCCCCGACCGACCTCGACCTGGTGGTGCGCAACGCGCACGCGCTGTTCACGCAGCAGCTGAGGCTGGCCGACGTCGACGCGCAGCTCGAGCTCGCGCCGGACTGCCCGCCTGCCCTCGCGAGCGGGAACCGGCTCGAGCAGGTCTTGATCAACCTCCTGTCGAACGCGCTCCACGCCGTCTCCAACTGCGCGGTGAAGGAGATCAGGCTGCGCACCTTCGCCGATGATTCGAGCGTGTTCGTGGAGGTGGAGGACTCGGGTCCGGGCGTCCCGGCCTCGATCCGGGGGCGCATCTTCGAGCCCTTCTTCACCTCGAAGCCGGAGGGCGAGGGGACGGGGCTCGGCCTGGCCATCAGCTTCGGGATCGTGCGAGACCTCGGAGGCGAGCTCGAGCTGATCGACCGAGACGATGCTCGATCGCCCGACCGAGACGGCGCCGTCTTTCGCGTGAGGCTCCCGCGCGCCGATGGATTGAAGACATGAAGATTCTGCTCGTAGACGACGATGAGGCGATCCGCAGCTCCCTCGGCCGATACCTTCGATCGCGGGGGCACGAGCTGTCGACGGCGGCGGACGGCGAGGAGGGCTGGCAGCTCCTCCGGGAGCACGAGTTCGACGCGGTCGTCTCCGACGTCCGGATGCCGAGGCTCCCGGGCCCGGAGATGGTGCGACGCATGCGGTCGGCCGGCCTCCAGACCCCCGTGGTCCTCATCGCGGGGGCGGGGGACGACGCGACGGAAGCCCTGTCGGCCGAGCTCGGCCACTGCGCGACGCTCGCCAAGCCTTTCCGGCTGGCCCGGCTGGCGGAGCTCCTCGCGGCGTCCCAGGCGGACGCCTAGGACTACTTGGTCACATTCACGACGGCCCTCGCTCGTTCAGCGGTTCCGGGCACGTCGCTCCTCCTCGAAGGGGCTGATAGCCCCTCCTTCATCGTCGCGGCGCGCCCGAAACCACTGTCCGTCGCGATCATCCGCCGACATGTGACCAAGTAGTCCTAGGCGGCGGTCGGGAGCGCGAAGTCGGGCCGCCCGAGGCAGCCGCCGACGATCGTGTAGAAGCGCTCGATGTCGTGCGCGTCGAGCGCGCCGCTCCGCTGGAAGACGAGCTCGCCCGAGGGGTCCAGGACGGCGACCGTCGACGTCCCACCCTCGAGGCCGAGCCGGTCCTGCAGGGCGCCCGTGAAGTCCATCGCGATCGAGACGCCGTAGCCCTTCGCGACCGCGGTGACGGCGCGCTTGACAACGGCCTTGACGGGGCCGAAGCCGAGGCCCTTCAGGTCCGCGACCCCGAGCACGTCGAAGCGACCGCCGAGCGCGCCCTGCTCCACGAGCTTCGCGCACTCCGACTTCAGGCCCTCGTTGGTCTGGTTGTGGCCCTTGGCCTCATAGAACAGGACCAGGACCTGGCCGCGGTGGTCCGAGAGGCGGATGCGGCGGCCTGCGGTCGAGTCGAGCTGAACGTCGGGCGACATGGGCGTTCTCCAGTTCCTACGAGCCGCCTGAGTCGACGGTTCGCCCACCCAACATCCGACCGATTCGACCACATGTCAACCCATACCGTCCGATAAACGTCCATAACGCCCAAAATCGACTATTCGAGGGCTGGGCGCGCTCCACCCATCCAGCCCTCGAAGCTGAGGAGCGCGACCACCTCGAAGCCCGCCCGGTCCGTGTCCCCGCCCAGGTACAGGAAGTTGAGCTGGCCCCACGGGCTGACGCTGAAGCTGTCGGTGATGAAGAGGTGCACGCCCCCGAAGCCACCCGCGACCGCGTTGGCGAGTGGGTCTGCGCCGTCGGCGAAGAACCCCACCACGCCCGCCTGAGCGCCCAGAAACGGCGCGACGCTCGGGTCGGGGAACATGTACTCGAAGTAGGGGACGACCGCGATCGTCCCGTCGACGGTCGTGCCCGCGCCGCCCGAGACCTCGGACACGTTCACGCGGACGGCGAGCCGCGAGCCCACCACGATCGAGTCGCCGATCTGGTAGCCGAGGCTCGGCCCGAAGGCGACGCCGTTCACGCCGAAGCCGAAGAGCGTGACGAGGTCGGGGAAGACCTCGAGATCGATCACCTCGAAGTCCGCGCCGAGGCGGAACGCGCCGTCCCCCGCCTGGGCCGAGGCCGGTCGCGGAGTCAGGGCGACGAGCGCGACGAGCGCGCATCCGGTCAGGGTCTTCATGGGCACACCTCCTGGTGGCCCACGTAGCCCCGGATCCGGTCAGCGAAGGGGCGGGGCCGCGCTCGTCGATGCGGGAGCGGCGTCGCCGGACAGCTCCGCGAGCACCTCCTCGGGGAGCGGGAACCAGCGCAGCGACTCGAAGTCGGCGCTGAGCGTGGCGGGATCGGCCTCGCGCGCCTCCGAGCTCACCGCGTCGAGGATCCGGCGCGCGTCCTCGAGATACGAGGCGAGCACCCACTCGGGCTCCGTGGCGTGGCGCGAGCGGTACTCGAGCTTGCCCGAGCGGTACGTCAGGTCGGTCAGGCGCATCGCCGGGTCGGGCCGGCCGGCGCGGTGGTGCCAGAGCCCCGTCGCCGGCTCGAAGCGGTAGTGCGGCAGGAGCTTCCAGCCCTCGCTCGCGACGATGTTCACCGCCTCCAGCAAGAACTCGAACACCGGGTCGCTGAGGAAGTAGTTGAAGTTGACGCGCACCCAGCCCGGCTTGATCCCCTCGCAGCCCTCGACGATCTCGCGCTCGAACGCCTTGCTGGTCTGCAGATCGATGCCGAGCAGGCGGTGGCCGTAGGGGCCGGCGCACGAGCAGCCCGCGCGCGCCTGGATCCCGAACAGATCGTTGAGCAGCGCCGCGACGTAGTTGTGGTGCAGATAGCGCGCGCCGTGCCGCACCACGAAGCTCACGATCGACAGGCGCCACGCGTCGCGGTTGCCGAGGATGCGGATGTTGGGGTTCTGCTCCCAGCTCGCGATGGCGCGCTGGATGAAGGAGCGCTCCTTGCTCCGGATCGCGTCGTGGCCGACCGCCTCCTTGAGCTGGAACACGAGCCCGGCGCGGATCGACTCGATGATGGCCGGCGTGCCGCCCTCCTCGCGGACCTCGGGGTCCTCCAGGTAACGGTGCTCGCTGTTGTTCACGTAGGCGACGGTCCCGCCGCCCGGGACGGCGGGCACCGCGTTGCGGAAGAGCTTGCGCTTGGCCACGAGGATCCCCGGCGTGCCGGGCCCACCGATGAACTTGTGCGGCGAGAGGAAGATCGCGTCCTTGTAGACGAGGTGCCCGTCGGGCTGGTCGTCCTGCATGTTCATCTCGACCTTCACGTAGGGCCCCGCGGCGGCGAAGTCCCAGAAGGCCAGCGCGCCGTGCTCGTGCAGGAGCGCGCCGATGTTGCGGGTGTCCGAGCCGATCCCGGTCACGTTGCTCGCCGCGCTGAACGAGCCGATCTTGAGCGGCCGGTCCCCGTAGCGCGCGAGCATGTCGGCGAGGTGCTTGCGACAGATGCGCCCGTCCGGATCCTCGTCGATGGTCACGACGTCGCAGATGGACTCGCGCCAGGGCAGCTCGTTCGAGTGGTGCTCGTACGGCCCGATGAACACGACCGGGCGCTCCTCGCGCGGGATCTTCGCGCTCAGCCCGTAGCGCTGGTCCAGCTCGCGCGGGATGCGGAGCCCCATGACGTCGATGAGCTTGGCGATGGCCCCCGTCGCGCCCGAGCCGGTGAAGATCACCACGTCGCGCTCGTCGGCCCCGACCGAGCGCCGCACGATCTCGCGCGCGTCCTCGCGGAACCGGGTCGTCTGCAGCCCCGTGCCCGAGGACTCGGTGTGCGTGTTGGCGTAGAGGGGCATCACCTCGCTCTGGATGAAGTCCTCCAGGAACGAGAGCGAGCGGCCGGACGCCGTGTAGTCGGCGTAGGTGACGCGGCGCGGCCCGTAGGGGCCGTCGAGCACCTGCTCATCTCCGATGATGGAGGCGCGGATGGTCTCGATCAGCCTCTCGGCGCGCGAAAGCTCTGCGGTCGACATGACCTCAACATAGCGTGGCCACCGCGCGGCCCATTGGGTGTTTCATCACGCCGCCGGTGGAAGTGGCTCGCCCCGCGGAGGTCGAGCGGTCATGCTCCGCCGCCATGAGCGTCGAAGACGACTACAACGCGCTGCTCAACGGGGCCATCGACGTGGCCACCGATTTTCTGAGCCAGCACTCCGAGTTCCCCCCGTTCGCGATGGCGATGCAGGACGAGGACGGTGAGCTGTTCCACATCGAGCCCGAGGGCGAAGAGGGCGAGGAGCTGGACTCGGAGACGGTCATGGCCGCGATGGCGGCCGGCCTCCGAGACGACGCGCGCGGCGGTCGGTGGCGCGCGATCGCGCTCGTGGCCGACGTGACCCTCGAGGACGACGGCGGAGAGGCCGTCACCGCGGCGATCCACGTGGCGATGGAGCACCGGGACGACGACCCGGTCAGCGCCGTGCTCCCTTACGCGATCGACGGTGAGCAGGTGGAGCTGGACGAGCTGATCGCCGAGCCCGGCGAGGCCGTCGTCTTCGTGACCGAGCAGCCCAGCTGAGCCATTGGCCGGAGGAGCCCCGGGGTCTACCTTGGGTCCCGTGAAGCTCGCGCTCATCGTCGCCTCGCTGCTGCTGGCCGCGCCCGCGTGCGCGCAGGAGGCGGAGGCCTCCGACGGGGCCTCCAGCGAGACGAGCGCAGACGCGCCGTCCGAAGGCGCGTCTGCGCAGGCCGAGGCCGAGCCGACCCTGCTCTCCGTGCGCGAGCTGCGCCGTCAGCGGGAGGCCGAGGCCCAGGAAGAAGCCGAGCCCGGCTTCTGGGAGACGTGGGTCCCGTGGGTCGCGCTCGTCGCAGTGCTCACGGGCGTCGGCATCGCGATCGCGGTCGACCTCACCACCGACGCCCCCGCGCCGGACACACCCGACATGTCGCCGCCGGGCACGACGTCGATGGGGCTGCGATTCTGAATCCCCGGCGAGAATCCGTCAGTCACAGTATCCTGAGATCATGACGGCGCGGGGGGCGCTGTGGCGGTGGCTCGTGGCGCCGCGCAGCGCGGTGATCGACGCAGAGGATCGAAGACATGCAACTTTGTATGCGGCGTTCATCCTCGTCATCTCCGCCACCGGCCTGACGCTCGGATACTGGATCTTCCCCGCGTCGCAGGGCGCCACCGATCTCTCGGAGACCGCGACGTGGCGCGCGGCCCTGCTCGCGACGTTCGGTTTCGCGGCCGCGTACGGGCTCGCGCGCTTCGGCCGTCTCGAGTGGTCGGCGCGCATTCTGGTGGGGACCGCCGCGGTGTGCGCTTTCCTGGCCTCGCTCGAGGAGCCGCGCATCCTCCTGTTCATCAATTCCGCCGTGGTGATCGCGAGCGCGACGCTCCCGCTCCGGGGGACTCTGCTGACCGCGCTCTTCACGGCCGCCAGCCCGGCGCTCCTGGCGTGGATGGTGCCGGGCGTCCGCTACGCCGACCTCGTCTACGTCCAGGGCGTCAACTGCATGCTCCCCGCCTTGCTGGTCCTGGCGGGCTGGTACCGCGAACAGCTCGTCCGTGACCGCCAGCAGCGCGACGCGAGGCTGGCCGCGCTCGTGAGGAGCTCCCCGGATGGGATCCTGCGGATCGACGACGCGGGGCGCATCGCCATGTGCAACCCGGCGATGGAGACCCTGAGCGGGCGCACCGCGCACGAGCTGCTGGGGCAGACGCTGAGCGTGCTCGGCCTGGAGGACGTCGTGGCCGCGGGCGTGGGAGCGGAGACGACCCTGTCGACGGGCCGGATGCGCCAGGCGAGCGGCGTGGAGCGGCGCGTCGAGTGCCTCGTGTGGCGGGCGGACGACGCCATGCTGGGCGGCGGCATCCAGGTGATGGTGCGCGACGTGGAGGAGCGCGAGCAGCTCCAGCGACAGCTCGAGGATGCGCGCCGCCTCGAGGCCCTCGGCCGCCTCGCGGGGGGGATCGCGCACGACATCAACAACCAGCTCACGGTCATCCTCGGGAGCGCCGACTTCCTGAGCCAGGGGCACTCCGAGGAGGACGTCCAAGCGATCTCGAGGGCCGCCGACCACTCGCAGCGGCTCGTGGCCCAGCTCCTGACGTTCGCGCGCGGGGACGCGAGCGCGCTGACGCCGCTGAACCTCGGCGCCCTGGTGAAGGAGCTGCAGCCCATCCTGCGCCCGCTCGCGCGTGAGCACGTCGACATCGTCGTCGACGCGCCCTTCACGGGCAGCGCCGTGCTCGCCAACCGCACCCAGCTCGAGCAGGTCGTGATCAACCTCGTCGCCAACGCGTCCGACGCGATGCCCGGAGGCGGCACGCTCGCCGTCCGGGTCTCCGAACGCACGATCGAGGAGCCGGAGCTCGGTCTCCCGCCCGGCACGTATGCGCAGCTCGAGGTCAGCGACGAAGGGGAGGGCATCGACGCAGAGCTCGCGGGGCGCATCTTCGACCCGTTCTTCACGACGAAGGAGGAGGGCGAAGGGACCGGGCTCGGCCTCGCGACGGTGCACGGAATCGTGACGCGCGCGGGTGGCCACGTGTCGGCGTCGCCGCGCGAGGGCGGCGGCACCTGCTTCCAGGTCCTACTCCCCACCACCGACCATCCGGCCCGGGACTCGGCCCCGCCCGCGGACGCGCTCGGCGTGGAATGGAAGGGCAAGCGAGTGCTCGTCGTGGACGATCAGGTCGGCGTGGGGGAGCTCGTCGCGCGCGTGCTGTCGCGGGTCGGGTGCGAGACGCAGTACGTACGCGAGCCCTTCGACGCGATCGCGCTGGTGAACGGCGGCAAGGAGTTCGACCTCCTCGTGACGGACGTCGTGATGCCGCGGCTCTCCGGCCCGGAGCTCGCGCGGCGACTGCGGAGCCTGATCCCCGGGCTGCGCGTGGTGATGATGACGGGATACGCGCAGGAAGAAGACCTGACCGGCGAGCGCGTGCTGCCGAAGCCCTTCTCGCCCGCGCAGCTGCGCGCGCACTGCGCGGCCGCGCTCGCGCCCCCGGACGCGCCGTCCGTCACAGACAGTGGATGAGGAAGCGGTGCCCCGAGCAGGCCGTGTCGATGTCGGCCCACTCGGTGTGCGGTCGCGGCGTGCCGCAGTGCCCGATGGGCTCGTCCCAGGTCATGCCCGGGCGCAGGTCGAGGAATCCGCCGCCGTAGCTCATCCAGACGTCGACTGGGTAGTCGCGGCTGTGGTTGTGCCAGTCGAAGTAGGCGGTCTGTCCCGCGGGCACGGTGATCTCGATCGGGTCGACCCGCATGACGCAGGTGTTCGAGACGTGAATGTGAATGTGATGGTCGGCGCGCGGCGGCGGCCCGGCGTCGACGCCACTGTCGGGCAAGCCACTGTCAGGCAAGCCACTGTCGGGAAGGCCACTGTCGGGCAGGCCACTGTCCGCGAGACCACTGTCCGCGACGCCGCTGTCTTCGCCAGCGTCCGGGCCGCCACCATCCACCGCGCCGGCCTCGAGGATTCCGCCGTCCACCTGGCCGCCGTCGCGCGACGCGGAGCCGCCATCGAGGGCCGCGGCGTCGCGGGACGCCCCCGCGTCTCCCGGGTCACGGGCGTCACAACCGACGAGGGCCAGGATCGACAGCACGGCAAGGAATCGCATCGCCGCCATTCTACGCCCCGGACGCGGCATCGATCCCTCAGAGCCGCTGATGCGACAGCGTGGTCAGGGTCAGCGTGTACCCCAGCCAGCCGTTCTCGAAGACCACGCGCTCGGGCGGCGTGTCCCCCCCGAGGCCGCCCTCGTAGCGCACGTGCAAGCGCCCGGGTGGGTCGCCGTCGAGCCGCTCGAACACGCGCTCGCGCAGCCGCCCGCCCTCCCATCGCTCCGTCACGCGCTCGCCGCGGATCGTCTCGACGTGCTCGCCGTCGGGCAGCGGCCCCTCGAGGCCGCGGAACCACGCGCGCTGCGCGTCCTGGAGCATGAAGCGCGGCGGGAACGGAAGCTCCTCCGGGAGCTGCGACTCGAACTCCACCTCGTCCCCCGTCTGGGAGAGCACGAAGCCGCGGCCCCCGTGAGGACCGAAGCCGACCATCACGAGGGTGTCCCCGCGCCTCTGCAGCACCGCGCGGAACGAGTGGCTCGTCTCCGGGCTGGTGATCTCCACCCGCTGCTCGAGCGCGAAGGCGTCGCCCAGCGCCGAAGGAGAGCGCAGCGCCGAGGGCTGCGTGAGACCGCCGGGATACGACGCCGGGCGCGCGCCGGTCGCGCGGGGCGCTCCGCAGGCCGCGAGACCGAGCGCGAGCAGGAAAATGACCTTCACTTCGGATCTCTCCCGAGCAGGAGCCACGCGGTGGGCGCGAGCAGCAGGCTGAGCGTGACCCCGATCCCCGTGACGAGCCCGAGCGCCTGGAGCGCGGGGTTGTCGCTCATCGCGAGCAGGCCGAAGGACAGCACCGTGGAGACGCAGGCGACGACCAGGCTGACCACCGTCGGCGCGGGCCCCTCGGGATGGTGGCGGCTCTCGACCATGAAGATCCCGTAGTCGACGCCCATGCTCAGCACCAGGAGGAGCGCGACCAGGTGCATCAGGTTCGCGGCGAAGCCCAGGAGCGCGAGCGCGCCGAGCGCGGTCGTCGCCGCGAGCACCGCCGGCAGGAACGCCGCGAGGGCGGGGCCGAGGCGGCGGTAGCGCGCGAAGACGATCAGGAAGACCAGCACGAGCCCGACCGCGATCATCTCGAGGGTGCGCGCGCGGAACCCTCCATAGGCGGCTTGCAAGAAGCGCTGCTGATCGAAGATTCGCACGCCCTCGAGCCCGTCGATCCGCGCCGCGATCGCGTCGACGTCCGCGCCGCGCGTGAGGGTCACGAAGCCCACGCGCCCCTCCCCCATCTCCACGCGGAAGCTCGCGACGAGGGGACCGACGGGAGAGGCGGCCAGCTCGGCCCAGGTGAGCGGCGCCGGGCCCTCGGCCGCGAGGTCCTCCGCGAAGGGCGCGAACGGCCCCGGCACGAAGCCTTCCTCGAGGAGCGCGCGCTCGAGCCGCGTCGGGAGCGTGGGGTCGTCGGCGAGGGCGGCGCGGCTCGCGCGCTGGGTCTCGGCCGACCAGAGCAGCGCGTGGAGCGAGCGGAAGCGCTCGACCTCCCCCGCCTCGCGCGCCTCCTCCAGGATCGTGTGCACGGCGTCGTTGCGCTGGAGCGCCTCCTCTTCCGTCCCGGCCCAGGCGATCACGAACCGCCCGCCGTCCATGCGGCTGACCGCGTCGCGCACCGCCTCGTCCTCCGCGAGCAGGTCCGCGTCGATGGCGCTCAGCGCGCGCACGTCGTCGACCCACCCGATGCGCGTGAGCCCGAGGACCGAGATCGCGAGCGCGAGGAGCGGGAGCACGGTCAGCATCGGCCTCGACGCGCGGAGGCGCGCCAGGGCCCCGCCGAGCCGCTGGGACAGGCGCCGATGCAGCCTCGTCGGGTTGGGACGCGTCGGCATCCAGGGCGGCAAGCCCCAGCGCGTGACGAGCAGCGCGACGAAGACGCCGACGCTGGTGAACACGCTCAGCTCCCGGATGCCCGGGAAGCTCGTCCAGGTCAGGCCCGCGAGGCCGGCCAGCGTCGTCGCGGCGCCGAGCGCGAGGCCCGGCCAGATCTTCCGCAGGCTCGCCTCGGGAGACGGCCCGGGCGACAGCGTGTGGTGGTTGAGCGCGTGCGCCACGTAGTCGATGCCGACGCCGATCAGCGTCGCGCCGAACGCCAGGCTGAGCCCGTGGATGCGCCCGAACGCGAGCATGCACACCGCGAGCGCGATGGCGAACCCCGCGAGCAGAGGCAGCGCGCCGAGCAGCAGGTAGCGGAGCGAGCGGAACAGGACGAGGAAGAGCAACAGCACGCCGATCGTGCTGATCACCGAGATGCGCGTGACGTCGGCCCGGATCGCGGCCTCGCTCGCGACCGCGAAGCGATGCACGCCGCTCTGCGCCACCGTCGCGCCGTGCTCCGCCGTCACCTCCGCGACGGCGGCGTCGATCCCTCGGACGAGCGCGCGGCTCGCGTCCGAGTCGAAGGGCGAGGCCTCGCTCGCGAGGAAGATCACGCCGCGCCCGTCCTCGGTCAGGAAGCCGCCCTCCCGGATCGAGAGCCCGCCCTGCTGCGCGTCGCGCATGCGCTCGAGGTGACGGGGAAAGGCGAGCAGCGGATCGCGCGGCGCGATGCGGGAGAGGAACGCGCCCGTGGGGCCGCTGATCCGCCGCTTCAGATCCCGCGCCGCCGCCGTCAACGCCTCGTCCGGGAGCCGCTCCGGCGTCGCGTCGTAGAACAGGTGGCGACGCTCGAAGTAGAGCGCGTGGAAGGCCTCGTTGAGATCCTCGCTCGGCCCGCTCCGCACCCAGGCGAGATCGTCTCGCCGACGCAGCCGCTCGGCGAGCGCGCGGGTCGCGGCGAGCGTACTCGGCTCGTCCTCCGCCGACACCAGCAAGGTGATCGAGCGGTTCAGGTCCGACCCGGTGATCTCGCGCGCGACCTGGGCCAGCTCCGCGTCCTCGCTCGCGGGGAGGAAGTGCGTGATCTCGGTGGTGACCTCGAGGTTCGCGACCGCCCACGCGGCGATCCCTCCGATCACCGCGGCGGCGATCAGCGTCGCGGTCCGAGCCCGGGTGCGCGCGGCGTCCAAAGTCGCGTGAACATAGCAACGTCGCGCGCCGCGGCCCGTCGGCGCCGCCCGTGAGCGCGCTCACGGTTCGGGTCGTGGTCATGTGCCCCTGGAGGTCACAGCCGGGCACTGGCTCTCCGACATGAAGACATCGCTCCTCATCCTCGCGCTCGTCGCCGCCGCGCTGCCGCACGCCGCCCACGCCCAAGACGCCTCCCTGATGGTGCGCGACGGCGACGACGAGTCCCGCATCCGCGCGTGGATGGCGGTCCGCGCCAGCCGCGCTGGCGATCAGGGCCTGGCCGCGGGGCTCGCGATCTCCGCCGGCGTCCTCGGGCTCGGAGCCGGAGTGACCATGGCGATCCTCCAGGACGAGTCGATCGGCTTCTCGGGCCTGACCCTCAACTCGGTCGCGCTCCTCGCGGTCGGCGCCTACGCCCTCGGGATCGGGGTGTTCGCGGCGACGACGTCGAATCTATTGCTCGACGACTTCGCCCGCATGGGGAGCGACCCTCTGACCGAGCGTGAGATCGGCGCGTTCGAGGAGATCCTCCGTCAGGACGCCCAGCGCGCCAACCAGATGCGCTTGCTCTCGGGCTTCGCGGGAGGCGGGTTCGTGCTCGGCGGGCTCGCCGCGATGCCCGTGCTCGCCGCGTTCCCGCCGCTCGACACCTTCGACCAGACCGTGGGCTGGACGATCGCGGGCGCCTGCGTGGGCCTCGGGATCTTGAGCATGATCATGGCCGCGTTCGAGACGCCTGCGGAGGCCGACTGGCGCGAGTACCGAGAGGGTCTGCGCCCCCGTGACGTGCCGACCATCTCGATCTCGGTGAGCCCCGCGGGGATCACGGGGACCTTCTGATGCGCGCCGCGCTCCTGCTGCTGCTCGTCTGCATGGCCCCGCTCTCCGCGTCGGCGCAGTCGATCGCGCTCTGCCTCGAGCCCACGTCGAGCGGGCTGACGGAGACGGTGCGCATCGAGCTGGGCGCCCGCGGCTACGCGGTGACCGAGGGCTGCGCGGAGCACGAGGCGCGCGTCGGCGTCGAGGTGCCCGATCCGCTCGGCGCGTTCTACGTGTGGGCGGAGGCGCCGGACGGGGCGCGGCGCACGGCGCGGGTCGAGGGGCCGTTCGATCGCGCCGACGGGCGGGTGCTCGCGCTCGCGATCGTCAGCCTCCTCGAGGAGCCGGCGGTCGAGCCCCCCTCGGTCACGCGCGAAGCGCATGTCGAACCGCACGCCGAGTCGGTGAGCGACCGCCTCGACGCCCCCGCGGATCCGGCCATCCCCCCTCCCCCGACGGCCGCGGACACGTCGGAGCCGCTCGAGGTCGTCGAGTCCTCGCGCATCATCGCGCCCGAGATCGGCGTACAGCTCGCCCTCACGGGGGCGTTCAGCGACGAACGCGCGGGGCTCGGCGGCATCGTGAGCATGCACGCGCCGCTCTCCCCCTGGCTGCGATTCCGCGCCGAGCTCGCCGTCGACGTGGCCCCCGACGCGTTCGTGGACGGGGGCGTGGCCGCGGGCTTCGAGGCGCTGATCAGCATCGAGCGTGAGCGGAGCTGGCTCGCCTTCGGCCTGGAGGGTCGCATGCAGATGCGCGTCCCCACGACCTCCGCGTATCCGCTCCACCTCGCCTTCGGCCCGGGCGCGACGGCCAGCTACCTCCACGCGATCGCGGAGGACTGGTCGGTCTTCGCGCGCATCGGCGGCGCCCCGATCTTCGTGGCCATCGGCGAGGGCGCCCCCGGCTATCGCCTCTACGCCGCCATCGGGTTCAGCTTCCGATGAGACCCGCGCCGCGACCGCGCTCCGGCGCGCCCACGGACTCGGTGGACGGGCTGCTGCGCGAGCTCGCGCCGAAGGTGCGCGCCTGGGTCTTTCGCCACCTCGGGCCGGGTCCACACCTCGACGACGCGACGCAGGAGGCGCTCATCGCGATCGCCGACGCGCTCCCGCGCTTCGAGGGACGCTCCAAGCTGACGACCTACGCGCGCCGCATCGCGATCCGCGCGGCCCAGCGCCACCGCCGGAAGAACCCGCCCGGCCAGGCGCTCGAGGCGGTGCACGACGTCGACGGCCTCACGCCCGAGAAGCTCGCGATGCAACGCGAGAGCATCCGCCGCCTCTACGCTGCGCTCGACACGCTCTCGCCCAAGCTGCGCTCCGTCTACATCCTGTGCGACGTCGAGAAGACGGCGCACGAGGAGGCGGCGGCCATCGCGGAGGTCAGCGTCAACACGCTCCGCGCGCGCCTCAAGCGGGCCCGGCTCTCGCTGAGGAGCCAGCTGATCGCCGATCCCTACTTCGCCGGTCTCTTCACGGAGGGAACGTGATGCGCGACGTGAGCCCCGATCCCGATCCGCTCTCGCTGCTGGCCGACGCGGCGGGCGCCTTGCCCGTCCCCGAGGCCGAGCCCGACACGCTCGACGAGCTGGTGCGCGCCGCGACGGTGGCCGCGCGAGGTCGCGCCCGGCGCCGCGAGACCACCCGCGCGTGGCTGCTCGCCGCGTGCGCGCTGCTCGCCGTGGGCGTCGGCGCCTGGCTCTACCAGCGCCCGGCCGTGGAGCGCGTGCCCCTCGCGCCTCGCGACGCGGCGCCCGGCTTCGTCACCCTGGACCTGCCGACCGGAGACCGCGTGACCCGGGCCGGTGAAGGCGAGATCGGCCTCGAGGCCGCTTCGCCCGACGCGCGCGTGTTCCGGCTCGGCGCGGGCGAGATGCTCTTCGACGTCGCGCCGCTCGGCCCCGGGCAGCGCTTCGAGGTGCACACCCCCCACATCTCGGCGCACGTCGTGGGGACCGTCTTCGCCGTCGCGGTCGAGGACGCGGTGACCCGGGTCCGCGTCTACGAAGGCCGGGTCGAGATCCGTCGCGACGGCGAGGTCCTGACCGTGGCCGAGCCTGGCATGAGCTTCCGCTCGGACGGCGCCGACGCCTCGACGTGGCGCCCGTCTCTCGAGGAGCGAGGCTGGACCGCCGCGCGGAGGCGCGCCGGCGCGTCGCGGGTGGAGCCCCCCGCCCAGGAGCCGGTGGCCACCGCGGAGAGCGCGGACCGGCCTGCGCCGGGACTACCGACGCCCAGCCGCCTGTTACCCAGCGGCCCGCCGCCCAGCGCGCGGGCCCGGGCCGAGTCGACGTCCGAGGCGCCGCAGCCTTCCGCGCCGGATCTCGCGAGCGCGCGCGCCTGGCTCGCCGCAGGAGAGGCGGCGCGGGCGCTCTGGGCCGCCGACCGGGTGCTCGCCGCGCAGCCGCGCGAGGCCGAGTGGTGGCTGCTCCGCGGCGACGCGGCGCGCACGCTCCAGCGCTGGGAAGACGCCGTGCAGTCCTACGAGCGCGCCGCGGAGCTGCTCCCGCCGAGCCGCGCGACCTCGGCCGGATACCTCGCGGCGGAGCTGCGCCTGCAGCGGCTCGAGGACCCCGCCGGCTCGCTCCAGACCCTCGCCCGCACCGGCGCCGGCCGGCCCGGCTCCCCGCTCGAGGAGCGGGCGACCGTGCTCGCCATCCGCGCTCACCTCGCCGCGGACGACGCCGCCGCGGCCCGCCGCGAAGCCCGGCGCTACCTCCTGCGGTTCCCGGCCGGAGCGTCGACGGACTGGGCGCGCTCGGTCGCCGAGCCTCGGTGATCGGCGAAAAGACGCAACCGCACGGCGCGACGCGCGATGAGCGCGCGTCATGTCGAAACCAAGCCAACGACGCACCCAGAAGAAGCGAACCAAGCGAGCCCGGCGGGGACGCGCAGCCCGGCCTCCCGCGCCTCCGGATCCCCCGCCTCGACGTCCCCCCCGTCCCGAACGGCCGCGTCGCGCAACCCCGGCCGGCTACGCCGGCATGCCGGCCTCGGAGTGGGAGGACTGGAGACAGGTGGCCGAGACGTTCCTCGCGGAGCGCCCGGTCACCAAGCCCGACGACGCCGTCGACGTGCTCCTCGTCTGCATCGACGGCCCGCTGGGAGAGCTCGTCGCCGGGCACGGGCTCTGCCTGGTGAGCACCAAGATCTTCCTCGCCGACATCCCTGGCTACGGCGCCCGTCGCGCCCTGGCCCTCTTCGACCGCTTCGCGGAGTGGCTGCGCGAGCGGGGTGTCATCACGACCTGGCAGCGTGACGTGCTGTGGTCGAAGAGCGACGAGTCGCGCGAGGCGTGCGGTGGGCGTCCCCTGCGCGACGCCGGCGTGCGAGAGCTCGAGCTCCAGTTCTTTGGAGCGAAGCTCGTCGAGCGCTTCGCCGAGACGCTCGAGACCGAGCGAGACCGGGCGCTCGCGCGCGCCGTGGTGGCGGATCTCGAGAGCACCATCGCGGCCCAGATCGGCTCTCGCGGCAGCGCACCGGCGGGCATGCTCGACGTGGATCGGCTGCTGCGCGCCTGGGTCGCGTTCGAGGCAGAGAAGGGCGACCGGGGGCTCTGCGTGGAGGCGTTCGCGATGCTGAGCCGCTTCTACCGCTGGCTCGGCGAGACCGAGCAGCTCGAGCCCGACCGCGCGCGGCTCCTCGCGTCGCAGCTCTCCGCCGCCGCGCTGGGCGTGGCGGCCTAGCCCTAGACCCAAATCCAGCGCCTGGTTCCACAATGTGCCTGTATTTGGGGCTAGAAGCGCCGCAGGCGCGTCGTTTTCGGGTGAAGCGAAGGCGGCTTTGCCGCCGCAGCGAGGGGCTTTGCGAAAAGCCCCTGACTAGAATTGCTAGGCTCGGAGCAAGCGCGAAGCGCTTGATTCGGGCCTAGAGCCGCTCAGGGTCCGTCGAGCGATGGGCAGTGCGTCGCGTAGACCGCGCCCTCGATCGTGCCGCCCTCGAAGGTGGCCGAGAGATCGAAGGCGACGTGTGGCTCGCCCTCGAGCCGGACGGCGCGCGGGGTGAGCGTGGCCTCGGTCGCGCGCGCGATCGGCGCGGAGGTCAGCGTCCCGGCGAAGTCGAGCAGGCTGACGGCCGTGGGGGCGCGCGCGGCGCCGTCCTCGGGCACGTCGAAGGTGATGATGAGGGTGCGGTCGGGGCTGGGCGAGTCCATCGTCGGGCACGCGGGGTCCCCGCCGTCGTGCGCCTCGACGCGCAGCGCGACGACGCGGCCGCCCTCGCGGTCGATCCCGAGCTGGGCGCGCGTGAACGGCTCGGTGACGTCGCCGAAGGTGGCCGAGAGCGCGAGCGCGGCGCAGTCGCCGTCGCAGTCTGCGGGGAGCCCCGTCCCCGAGTCGGTCGTCGCGCCCGCGTCGCCCGCGCCGGCGTCCGACCGCCCCGCGTCGAGCGCGCCCGAGTCCGGAGCGTCGCCCCCGTCACACGCGACCACGAGCAGGAACGAGAGGAGAACGAAACGCCAGCTCATGGCGCCGGAAGCTACCGTAGAATCGGGCGCATGAGCGCGGGAGGATCGCGAGATCGCAGCATCGCCGGGATCGGCCGGCCGCGCTCCAGTCCGTCGGGCGACCCGAGCGGAGGAGACGGCGACGCGCCCAGCCCCTACGAGGGGTGGATCGGCCGCGTCGTCGACGAGCGCTACGAGCTGACCGAGCTGCTCGCGGAGGGCGGCATGGGCGCGGTCTTCGCCGCGAGGCACGTCAAGCTCGGCCGGCCCTTCGCGGTGAAGGTCATGCTGCGAGACCACGAGGGGAACGACGAGGTCGTGCAGCGCTTCGCGCGCGAGGTCGCCATCGCCGGCAAGCTGACCCATCGCCACATCGTCAACGCGAACGACTGCGGCGAGCTGCCGGACGGGACCGCGTTCCTGGTGCTCGAGCTCGTGGGCGGCCGGTCGCTGGCCGAGGCGCTCTGGGAGGACGGCGCGTTCGACTGGCGGCGCGCGGCGGACGTCGGCGCGGAGCTGGCCGACGCGCTCTGGGCCGCACACCAGAAAGGGATCGTGCACCGCGATCTCAAGCCGGACAACGTCGTGCTGGAGCCGGACGGCGAGGGACACGAGACGGTGAAGCTGCTCGACTTCGGCATCGCGCACATCGCCTCGGGCGACGAGACCGTGGACGACACGTTGACGCAGCAGGGCACGATGGTCGGCACGCTCGGCTACATGGCGCCGGAGCAGGCGCTCGGGCAGGGCGTCGACGGGCGCAGCGACCTCTACGCGCTCGGCATCCTGCTCTGGGAGATGGTGCACGGGCAGCCGATCTTCGACGAGTCGCTCTCGGCCAGCGCCTACCTCGATCTGCTCGTCCGCGAGCCGCGGCCCCCGGTCACGGCCGAGGCGCCGGAGGCGTTCGCCGAGCTCGTCGCCCGACTCCTCGCCTTCGAGGCCCACGCCCGCCCCGCGAGCGCCGAGGTGGTGCGCGACGAGCTGCGCGCGCTGATCGCCCTCGCCCCCGAGGAGGCCGTCGTGATCGACGCCGACACGGGCGCCGCGCCGCTCTCCGATCCGTCGCTCCAGATCGAAGCGGCCTCGGATCCCTCGCTCCGGATCGAGGTCGAGCCCGCCCCGAAGAAGAGCGCGAGCCGGGCTGGCCTCGTCGCCCTCACGCTCCTCCTCGTGGCGGGCCTGGGCGCGTGGATCTACTGGCAGCGCGCGCAGGCGCCGTCCGAGTCGGTGGGCGCCGCGGGCCCCATCGCGCCCGGGCCCACCTCGGCGCCGACGCCCGATCCGATCGAGGCCGCCCTCGAGGTCCTGCTCTCTCCCGACGCCGACCGGGACGCGCGGCGGGAGGCGGCCACCGCCATCCTCGCCTTCGAGCCCGCCGAAGAGGTCACAGGGCTCGCGCGCGCCCTCGCGGAGCTGGAGGGCACGGTCGACTGCCCCGAGCGGCGCGCCCTGGTGCTGTCCGTCGGCCGCCTCGGCGACCCGCGCGCGCTGCCAGTCCTCGACCGCCATCGACGACGACGATGCGGCCGCCGGCTCGACCGCGTCGTCGACCGCGCGCGGCGGCTGCTGGAGCGCGCCCAGGAGTGAAGGGCGTCACTCCACGCGGAAGATGCGGCGCGCCTCGGCGGGCGTGAAGCGACGGTTCGTGTTCACCGCGCTGAAAGTCGTGCGGGTCTCGTCGCCGCTGACCTCGACCATGCGCATCTCGTGAATCGTCACGCCGTCGCCGCGCATGGTGATCTCGCGCAGGAAGCGCCGCAGCGCCTCGTCGCGCGGGACGAGCCGAAGCTCCCACGCCTCGCCTTCCCCCGGCGTCAGGGTGGCGCGGTAGTAGCGCTCGAGCGAGGCGCGGTCGCCCGCGAGCACGGCGCGGAAGCTGTCGACGAAGCCCCTCAGGACGGGGTTGTCGCCGATCTCGATCTCCTCGACGCGCTCCCCCTGGCGCATGCGGAGCCGGCCTTCGGCGATGAGCGCCGCGCTCGCCTCGGGCGCGGTCACGCGCCGCATGACCCGATCCTCGGAGAACCAGATCTGGCCTTCGCTGCGCACGGGCACGGCCAGCAGGGCCACCCGCTTCTCCTCGACGAAGCGCGCCTCGAGGCCGGGCAACGCGGCGAAGCGCGCCAGCAGCGACTCGAGCGTGGGCGCCTGGGCGGAGGCGACGCTGGGCGTGAGGGCGACGATCAACAGGCAGAGGGCGCGGGTCACGGGCGCTCCGACGCGGCGGGGGTCTCTCGGATTCTCTGCCGGATCACCTTCGGCGTCTCGAGCAGCAGGTTGCCCTCGGCGTCGGTGAACGCCAGCTCCGTGCGGGCCCGGGCGGCGCGCTGGTCCTTCGTCACGTTCCAGACCTCGTAGGCGACGTGCAGGCGGTGCTCGGTGTCGAGGAACCAGGCCTTCACGCGATAGCGGTCGCCGTAGGTGAGCGCCGCCACGTGCCGACACTCGCCGTGGGTGACCACGAGCCGGAAGCCGAGGTCGAGCAGATCGATGCCGTCGATCCGATGGCGCCGGAGGAGCTTGGTGCGCGCGACCTCGAAGTACTTGTAGTAGTGGCCGTGCCAGACGATGTGGAGCGGGTCCACGTCGTGGAACGGGACCTCGCCGTCGACGGTGGCGGCGTCGGCCGGCGGCTTCTTGCGGGAGAGGCTCACGCGTCGGCTCCGACCGGCAGCTCACCGCGGCGATAGCGCGCGAGCGTGTGCTCGATGTCCGTGTCCATGCGGCGGTCGGCGTCGTGCATCGGGACATGTTCGCGCACCGCGTCCCGCAGCGCGACGCTCCGCGCGTGGCATCGCTCCGCCCCGCGCAGATCCACCGCCTGACAGAGCGCGAGGAGATGGATGACCGCGACCGTCTCGGTCAGCTCGAGCACCCGGAGCGACTCGCGCGCGCTGATCGCGCCCATCGAGACCTTGTCCTGGTTGTGGCTCTCGGTGCTGCGCGAGAACACGCTCGCGGGCATGGTGAGCTTGAGCGCCTCGGCGGTGAGGGCCGACGCGCTGATCTCCATCGCCTTGAAGCCGTGGTGCGTGGCGCGGTCCGGGCCCTGCCGGCCGACCAGGTTCGCCGGGAGGCCCTCGTTGGTCAGCGGGTTGTTGAGCAGCACGAGCTGGCGCTCCAGCAGATCCGAGAGGTTCGCGCACACGTTCTTCAGGGTGTCCGTCGCCAGGCAGGCGTGGCCGCCGTAGAAGTTGCCGCCGTGCAGCGCCTCGCCCGCGTCCGCGTCGATCAGCGGGTTGTCGTTGACGCCGTTCAGCTCGGTCTCGAGCAGCTGGCGCGTGAAGGGCAGCGCGTCGAGCAGGACGCCGATCACGTGCGGCGCGCAGCGGATGGAGTAGCGGTCCTGGATGCGCGCGGAGCGGGTGGTCTCCTTGCTCGCCCCGCCATTGACCCAGGCGTACCGCAGGCGCGGCGCCTCCTCGTCGCGCTCGAGGATGCCCTCGCGGATCCACGTCGCCGCCTGGCGCTGGCCGGGGTGCGGCTTGAGCGCGAAGATCCGGTCGTCGAAGTGCCCCGGCAGCCCGTAGAGCACGTCGGAGGTCATGGCCGTGAGCGTCGCGGCGAGCCGCCCGAGGCGCGCGGCGCGGTCGAACGCGAGGCAGCCCAGCGCGCTCATCACGCTGGTGCCGTTCATCAACGCCAGGCTCTCCTTCGGCTGGAGCGTCAGGGGCGCGAGCCCGGCCTCCTTCAGCGCGTCGGAGGCGGACACGACCTCGCCGTCGCGCCAGCACTCGCGCTCTCCCACCAAGAGCGCCGCGACATAGCTCAGCGGCGTCAGGTCTCCGCTCGCGCCGACCGATCCCTCCTCCGGGATGCACGGCAGGATGCGGCGCTCGAGCAGGACGCAGAGCCGCTCGAGCACCTCGAGCCGGACGCCCGAGTAGCCGCGCGCGAGGGGCGCGACCCGGGCCGCGATCACCGCCGCCGCCTCCGTCTCCCCGAGCAGACGGCCGGTTCCGCAGCCGTGGTAGCGCAGCAGGTTGAGCGGCATCGCGCGCGCGATCTCGGGAGAGACCCGAAACTCCGCGGAGGCGCCGAAGCCGGTGGTGATCCCGTAGACGGCCCGGCCGCTCGCGAGGCTCTCCTCGATGAAGCGCACCGACGCCTCGATCCGCGCGCGGGTCTCGGCGTCCTCGGTGATCCGCGGCCGCGCGACGCCCCGCGCCAGACGCACGACGTCCTCGATGGTGAGCGGCTCGCTGCCGATGAAGACGGCCTCAGTCATGGCGCCAGAAGTCGTAGAAGTTGAACCAGTTGTCCGGGGCCGAGCGCGCGATCGCCTCGAGGCGCGAGGCGTAGCGCTGCACGTGCTCCTGAAGCGCTTCCTGCCGTCGCTTCCGGGGCAGCTCGATCACGTCGGCGAACGGCTCGCAATGAAGCTCGTATAGGTCTGGATCCCGGTAGAGGCCATACGTCAGGTAGACGGGACACTTCAGCGTGGACGCCAGGATGAACGGCCCCGTCGGGAAGCGCGCCGGCGCGCCGAAGAACTCGACCGTCACCGCCCGGTCGTCCGAGCCCACGCGATCGGCGAGGATCGCGACGATCCCCCCGTCCTCCACCAGCTCCTTGATGCGCAGCATGAAGTCCACGCCCTGGCCCATCTGGAGGAGCTTCGCGTGGCCCTCGGGATCGATCTCCTCGAGCACCGCGTTGATGCGCGCGGCGTGCTTCGTGTAGACGACCGCGTGCAGCGGCAGCGCCTCCTCGGTGCCCTGCGCGCGCATCGCGTACATGCTGCCGACGTGCGCGCCGAGGAGGATGGCGCCGATCTTCTCGTCTCGGAGCTTGGCCAGGTGCTCCGACCCATCGCGAGTGATGCGGAAGGGGGAGAGCTTGCCGCTCATGAAGAAGAGCGAGTCGAGGGTGACCTGCGCGAAGCGGAGGATCTGTCGGTACACCCGGCCGAACCCGACGGGCTCGCCCGCGCGCTCGAGGAAGGCGCGCGTGCCCTCCCGCGCGGCGCCGGCGAAGAGCGTGTAATAGAACGCCAGGATCCGGACGAAGAGCCGCGCCGGCGCGCGCCCGAAGGCGGTGGCGAGCCACAGGACGAAGCGCACGCCGAGGACGGATCCGCGCTCGGCCGCGGTGCGCCAGCTCTGGTCGCTCACGCGCCGGGGTTCTCCGCCTCGAGCACGCGCCCGCCATACTTCTTGCCGAGCAGGCGCCCGAAGATCTTCTCCACGCAGAGGCGCGTGTGCATCCAGCTGATCAGCAGGTTGTCGAGGAAGACGTGGAAGTGGCTCACCCCGCCCTCCTCCTCGGTCACGTAGCGGACCTGGGTGGGCAGGTTGATCACGGGCACGCCGGCCCAGACGAGCCGGACCGCGATCTCCGGGTCGAAGTCCATCATGTCGCCCGGCACCCGGACCCGCGTGGCGTCCTCGAGCGGGTAGACCCGGAAGCCGCACATCGGATCACGGATCACCTCGCCGCCGGTCTCGAGGTTCACCCAGAAGATGGTGATGCGCCGACCGATCTGACGCGCGGTGGGCGCGCTCTCGTCGAAGACGGGCGCCCCGAGCACGAGCGCCTCGGGGTGCGCCTCGGCCGCCTGGAGGAAGCGCGGGATGTCGGAGAGCGTGTGCTGGCCGTCGGCGTCGACCTGGAGCGCGTGCGAGTACCCGAGCCGCAGCGCCTCCTCGAAGCCGCTCTTGACCGCCGCCCCCTTGCCGCCGTTCTGCGCGCGGTGGAAGACGTGCGCGAGCCCTTCGCGCGCGAGCGCCTCGCACGCCGCTCGCCCCTCGGGGCCGCTCCCGTCGTCCACGACCACCACCTCGGGCAGGTGCGCGCGCACCGCCTCGACCACGCGCCGGATGGTGCGCGGGTTGTCGTAGGTGGGGATGAGCACGCACGGTCGGAACGCGGCGCGCGGCGCGAGCGCGGTCATCGGGCGCTCCGCGTGAAGAGGGCCTCGAGCGCGGCGCGCGGCAGCTTGCCCGTCTCCGTGCGGGGCAGCGCGTCGAGGAGCTTGATCCGCCGCGGCATGGCGACGGGCGCGAGCCAGCTCCGCAGCCCGGCGCGGATCGTCTTCGCGTCCAGCTCCGGCGCGACCACCGCGAGACAGATCTCGTGGCCTCGCGCCCCGCCGACGTCGCGCGCGATCACCCCCGCGTCGCGCACGCCGTCGATGGCGAGCACGCGGCGCTCGATCTCCGCGAGCGAGACGCGCACGCCGCCGATCTTGATCACCCCGTCGGCGCGCCCGAGGTGCGCGAAGGTCCCGTCGTCGTGCACCTCGATCCGGTCCGCCGCCTCGAAGGGGCGCGGCGTGTCGGGGTGCAGGAAGGGAGAGTCGAGCAGCATGTGCTGGGACGCGCTGGCCTGGACCGCGACGCCCGGCAGCGGCGTCCACGGCCCCTCGCCGCCCGTCTCGCGCCACGCGATGCCGCCGGTCTCGCTCGAGCCGAAGATCTCGGTCACCCGCCAGCCGAAGCGCCGCTCGACCTGCTGCGCGACCTTCGGAGACAGGGGCGCGCCGCTCGAGAACACGCGCTCGACCCCGGGCAGCTCGCCCTCCCCCGCCACCGTGAGCCCGCGGAGCTGCGCCGGCACGGTCACGAGGATCTCCGCGCCCCCCTCGAGCACCGCGCCGACCTCGGCCGCGTGGAGCGGGCTGAACCGGAAGTACGAGCCGCCGCTGACCAGCGGGACGAGCACGCCGAAGAGCAGACCGTAGATGTGGTGGGCCGGCACCATCGGCAGCACGCGCGCGCCGTGGGTCCCGAAGCGCTCCGCGAGCACGCGCGCCTCGCCGAGGAGCTGGCCCGCGGTCTTGGGACACGCGACGTGGTGACCCGTGCTCCCCGAGGTGTAGACCGTGGCCAGGCGGCGCTCCGACGGGAACGGGCCGAGCGCCGCGAAGGGCATCTTGCCGAGCTTGGTGCGCGCGGCGGTGACCACCGCGGCGTCCCGCACGTCGATGCCCTTGTCGATGTCGTCGACGTCGTGCACCACCGTGTGCACGCCGGGGCGCTGGCGCAGCGCGCGGATGGTCTCGCGCTGCGGGTTGGGCGGGAGCGCGACCGAGTAGCCGCGCTGCCACGCCGCGAGCAGCGCCACCGCGAAGCGATGCCGGTCGCGACAGATGACGACGACCTCCGCGTCGCCCTCCGCCGGCGGCAAGAGCTCCGCGAAGCCGGCCACGTGCGCGACCAGCTCCTCCGCCGTGGTGACCCGCCCGCGGGCCCAGGCCACGGGCGAGTCGGGGCCGTGCGCGCCGAGCAGGGTCACGCACCCTCCCGCGGCGGGAACAGCCGGGCGAGGAGCCGGTCGTGCAGGCCCTCCCCGTACTTCCGGAAACGGAACTGTCGGAGCACGTACTCGCCCGCGAACATCGCGCCCATGAGCCCGTAGGCGACTCCGCCGTTGTAGGCGGCCCACCAGAACCGGCTCGCGAAGAGCGCGAGGAGCGCGGCACAGAGCCCGTTGAGGAAGAAGAAGAAGATCCACGCCCACGTGACCTGCCGGCAGTGAGCGCGCTGCGCCTCGCTCAGCTCCGGCTCCTGCATCCGGGCGAAGCGCTCGATCATCGGCACGCCGCGCAGCGAGCCGGCGAAGGTGACGAGGAGCACGGCGTTGATGAGCACGGGCATCGCGAGCACGAAGCGCGCGTCGTCCGTGAGCACGCCGAGCCCGACCACGAGGGCCACGGCGATCGGCACGCGCAGGACCGCGAGCACGTCCTCTCGGCGCGCCTTGCGGAAGCGATAGAGCGCGGTGGGCACGAGCAAGGCGAGGATCCAGAGGCCGACGGTTCGCGCGCTGAAGTGGGTCAGCCCGAACCAGATCGCGAGGGGATAGAGCATGACGAGCGTGGTGGTGACCACCCCCACCACGACCCTGAGCCCTCTTCCCATGGGGGATCCGAGGCGTCAGGCCGCGCGGTGCTGGCCCACGTACTCGGCGAGGGTCTTCACGTTCGCGAAGATCTGCTTGTTCGCCTCGTCGTCGGCCTTGATGCGCACGCCGTACTTCTTGTCGATCGCCATCGCCAGCTCGAGCGCGTCGATCGAGTCGAGCCCGAGGCCCTCCACGAACAGAGGCTCTTCGCTGTCGATCTCGGTCGCGCTCGTGTCTTCGAGCATCAGAGCGTCGACGATCAGCTCCTTGAGCTCCTCTTCCAGCTTCATTCTCACTACCTCGTCATCGGATCGGCCCGGGATCGGTCCCAATACAGACTTCGTTCCACTTGGCGCTTGCGGCCACTTCCGGCTTTCGGGGGGCGACCCGTGACCGGCCGTCCACAGTCGCGCTGTGGCCGACACCGGCGCGGGATTGTTCCACGAACCGGCGGAACGGCAAGTCGCCCTCACGTGCGCGACGTGACGTCGAATTTGCGTCGACCGGAGCGCTTCAGCATCTCGTGGAAGCGGTTTCCGTCCTGCCAGACGTCCCCCGCGAGCATGCTGGTGAGCCCACGCCGCAGATCGGGGTCCTGGGAGCGCGTGAAGAGGAGATCCGGCAGGAGCCGCCGCTGGTAGAGCGCCTGGATGAGCGCGCCGAAGGCGTTGTACCCGTCGCTCATGTGGGCCGCGTGGCTCACCATCAGCTCCTCGGCCGCCTCGCGCCCCTCTTCGAGCGCCGGCAGCAGCAGATCCGCCACCTGGGCCGCGCCCGCCATGCCGAAGGCGACGCCGCTCGAGAAGACCGGGTCGAGGAAACAGGCCGCGTCCCCCACGCAGCACCAGCGGGCGCCGTGCGAGCGCGTGTTCACGAAGCTGAAGCTCCCCACCCGTCGGGGCGGCCCGCTCGCGGTGGCCCCATCCGTGATCCGGGACAGCTCGGGGCTGCCCGCGATGGCGGCCTCGAGCCAGTCGTCGCTGATGCCCTTGCTCCGGGTGACGAGCCCGATGCTGATCCGGGCGCCGCCGAGGGGGATGGCCCAGAGCCAGCCCTCGTCGACGAAGAAGACCTTCACGAGGCCCTCCGTGGCGAGCTCGGCCGCCACCTCGGGCGCCAGGTCCTCGAAGTGCTGGTACGCCGCCGCGATGCCGAACGGGAGCCGGTCGCGCGTGCGGTGCTTGCGGGCGAGGAACGAGTCGAGCCCGGTCGCGTCGATCAGATAGCGCGCCTCGTAGCTCGCGCGCTCGCTCCGTACCCGCACGCCGTCCGCGGACACGTCGACCCCGGAGACCTTCTCTCCCTGGTGCACCTCGGCCCCCGCCGCCTCGGCCGCGTCGAGCAGGACCTCGTCGAAGCGGGCGCGGTCGACCTGCCAGGAGTGCGAGCGGGTGTGCCCGAGCGAGTCGCGGAAGTAGTAGACGGCGCGCTGGTCCTTCGCTTCGTCGAAGAACTCGGCGCCCAGCTTGCGCAGGTGGGCCGGCTCGGCGTCGATGTCCACCCCGAGACGCTCGAAGATGGGCTGGTTGCACGGGAGCAGCGACTCGCCGATGTGGAAGCGCGGGAAGACCTCTCGCTCCAGCAGCAGCACGCGGGCTCCTCCCTTGGCCAGGAGGTGGGCAGCGGTCGAGCCGCTCGGTCCTCCGCCGATCACCGCCACGTCGTACTGCGTCATCGATCAGCTCCGGGTCCCCACCCGACGGCGAAGGATAGCAGCTCTCAGAGAGCGCGCAGGACGAGCGAGGTGTTGATGCCGCCGAAGGCGAAGTTGTTGCTCATCACCAGCCGCGGCCTGGCCTCACGGGCGTCCCCGATGACGTGATCGAGGGGCGCGCAGCGGGGATCGACCTCGCTGAGGTTCTTGGTCGGGGCGAGGAAGCCGTCGCGCATCATCGCCACGCAGAGCCCCACCTCGATGGCTCCGCAGGCCCCGAGCGTGTGCCCCATGAAGCCCTTGCTCGAGCTGACGGGGACGCGCGCCCCGAACACCGCGTGCATCGCCTCGCTCTCGGCGAGGTCGCCCACCTCCGTCGCGGTGGCGTGCGCGTTGACGTAGTCGACCGCGTCGGCGGACACGCCCGCGTCCTCGAGCCCGAGCCGGATGGCCGACGCCATGCCCTCCGCGGATGGGTTGGTCACGTGGGTCCCGTCGCAGCTCGCGCCGTAGCCCGCGACCTCGGCGTAGATCGTCGCCCCGCGCGCCTTCGCCCGCTCGTAGTCCTCGAGGATCACGGTGCCCGCGCCCTCCGCCACCACCAGCCCATCCCGCGCCGCGTCGAAGGGCCGAGGCGAGCGCTCGGGCGACTCGTTGTAGCGGGTGCTCGTCGCGTACATGACGTCGAAGACCCCGGCGTGCGTCCAGTGCAGCTCCTCCGCCCCGCCGCAGATCATCACGTCGGCGCGACCGGCCCGGATCGCCTCGTAGCCGGTCCCCACCGCCTGCGAGCCGCTCACGCACGCCGCGCAGGTGCTGACCACGCGCCCTCGCACGCCGTAGTACTGCGCGAGGTTCGCGGCGCAGGTGTGGCTCATGAACTTGAGGTAGCTGGTGGAGGGCAGCCCCTCGAAGCTGTCCCGGGCGAGGAGCGGGCGGGCGAAGTCGACGTACGCGCTGCTCGAGCCGTGCGTGGACCCATAGGCGAGCCCGGTGCGCAGATCGGCGATCTCGTCCGGCCCGAGCCCCGCGTCCGCGATGGCCTGCTCGGTGGCGGTGAGCGCGAGGCGCGCGACGCGCCCCATGGAGCGGATCTTCTTGCGGTCCTTGCCGGCCATCTTCACCCCGAGGACCTCCCCGCCGAGCCGCGTGGCGAGGTGCCCGAGCTGCGCCCACTCCGGCTGCACCCGCACTCCGCTGACGTCCTCGCGCAGCGCGCGGGAGCACGCCTCGAGGGAGCTGCCGATCGGCGTGACGAGCCCGACGCCGGTGATGACGACGCGCTGCCCTCTGGAGGCGGCCGGGCTCACCCCAGCCCGCCGCTGATCCCGATCACCTGCCCGGTGATGTACGCGGCGCCGTCGCTGACCAGGAAGCGCACCGTCTGCGCCACCTCGTCGACCGTCCCGACGCGGCGCATGGGGATCGCCTTGAGGATGTGCTCCATCGGCGCGCCCTCGAGCATCTCGGTCTCGATCGGGCCCGGCGCCACGGCGTTGACGGTGATCTTGCGCTTGGCGAGCTCCTGGGCGAGCGCCTTGGTCGCGCCGATCAGCCCCGCCTTGGCCGCGCTGTAGTTGACCTGGCCGCGGTTGCCGATGACCCCGCTGACGCTCGAGACGTTGACGATGCGCCCCCAGCGGCGCCGGACCATCGGCATCACCAGCGGCTGCGTCACGTGGAAGAAGCCGTCGAGCGTGGTCCGCGTGACCTTCACCCACTGCTCGCGCGTCATGGTCGGGAAGGGCGTGTCGATGGCCAGGCCGGCGTTGTTGATCACGACGCCGATCGGGCGCGGGTCCTCGAGGAGCGCCGCGATCGCCGCGGCCGACGCGTCGGCGTCGGTCACGTCGAAGCGACAGAGCGTGGCCTCCCCGCCCGCCGCCTCGATGCGCGCGCGCACCGCCTCGGCCTCGTCGTCGCGGCTCCGGTAGTTGAGGATCACCGGGAACCCGTCGGCGGCGAGCCCTTCGGCGACCGCCGCGCCGATGCCACGGCTCGCGCCGGTGATGAGAGCCCGCACGTCCTTCATGAGAGGGCCTGAGCTACACGCCCGCGGGGGCCGATGCAACCTCGACGTCGAGGCCCAGGCCCGCGCGGCCCGGCAAGGAGATGGACACGGTCTCGCTGCGACGGGTGAGGACGGCGTCGAGGAGCGCGAGACCGGCCGAGGCGCAGTTGCGCGCCAGGTCGGCCGGGACCTGCGACGGCGGCGCCGCGTCGAGGGGACGCAGGTTCGAGAGGGTCACCTCGCCCGGTCCGGCGGAGAGGCAGAACCCGAGCGCGAGGGCGCCGTGTCGGTCGAGCTGGTCGAGCGGCTCCGGCGGCGCGTCGTCGGCCACGGCCAGCACCACGTCGCCGCCCGCCTGATCGAGCCAGGCCCAGGCCTCGAGGAGCGACACCTCGAACGAGCGGTCACCGCCCGCGATCGCGGTGGAGAAGCTCGTGTTGCCCGTCCCGATCGAGACGAGCCCGCTCGCCGCGTTGTGCACGCTGTTCTTGAAGCGGTTCGGGCTGAGCTTGCCCTCCTCCTCGTAGAGCATGCGCAGGAGCGTCACCATCGTCTCGATCTCGCCCAGGCTGGAGCCGTAGACGGTCGGCACGGTGCGCACGTCCACCCTCGCCTGCGCGGCCGCCTGCTCGACGACCTCGCCGAGCATGCCCGCGAAGCGGCTCGAGCCACGGCCGAGCCGGGCGTTGACCAGCGCGCACGCCGGTTTGTCGACGGCGGGATCGGGGCGCCCCTCGCGCCAGGCCACCGCGTCCGCGAAGCCCGGGGCCCAGAGGCCGACGCCGCTGACGTGGATCGGCTTCACTTCGGCTCCCCCACGAGCACGCTGACGTTGCTGCCGCCGAAGGCGAAGGAGTTGCTGAGCACCCGCTTCGGGTGGGTCACCGCGGCCCCGCGCTGCACGTGGATGCGGAGGGTCGGATCGATGGGATCGCAGCCGAGGGTGGCGGGCAGCCGGCCGCTGAGGACGGCGTGGATGGCGAACACGATCTCGGTGCCCCCCGCCGCGCCGAGCTGGTGGCCGGTGTAGCCCTTGGTCGAGCTGACGGGCACGCGGTCTCCGAAGAGCGCGGCGATCGCGATGGCCTCGGCCTCGTCGTTCAGCTTGGTCGCGGTGCCGTGCGCGTTGATGTGGTCGATGTCGCCGGGCTCGAGCCCCGCCTGGGCGAGCGCCCGCTCCATCGCCTCGCGCGCGCCGCGCCCCTCGGGCTCGGGGGAGCTCATGCGGTACGCGTCGGACGACTCGCCAACCCCGAGGAGATGGACCGGCGCCTCGCCCTCTCGCTCGACCAGGGCGAACGCCGCGCCTTCGCCGATGTTGATGCCGTCTCGCTCGACGCTGAACGGCCGGCAAGGCTTGCCCGACAGGATGCCCAGGCTGTGGAACCCCTGGAGCGTCATGCGGGTGAGGCTGTCGATGCCGCCGATGAGCGCCGCGTCGATCATTCCCGACGCGATGAGACGCTGGGCTGACGCCGCGACCTTGCCGCTGGAGGAGCAGGCCGTGCTCACCACGTAGGTGGGACCCGCGACCCCCGCGATGCTCGCCAGCATCTCGCCGAAGGCCGCGAAGTTGTGCTGGCGCTGGTACTCGTACTGCTCGGGGATGCGCTGGCGCTCGAGCCACGTCTGGAAGGCCTGCTCGGTCTCCTCGAGGCCCCCCGTGCTGGTCCCGAGCAGGATGGCGACCCGCTCGGCTCCCCAGCGGCGAACCGCCGCGTCGACCTGGGGCCGGAGCTCCTCGAACGCGGCCAGCCCCAGCCGCGCGAGGCGCGTGTCGTAGGGCGCGTACGCGCGGGGTAGCGGCGGGAGGTCGCCCGGGTAGGCGCCCACCACCGTCTCCATGGTCACCTCGAGGGGGGACGGGCCGAGGCCGGACCGCCCCGCGTCGAGGGCTTCGAGCACCTCGCGCGTGTCCCGCCCGAGGGCGTTCACGGCGGACCAAGCGGTCAGAGGCAGCGGAGGCGCGAGGCTCACGATCGGCACCAGTTAATCCAAGCGCGAAACGGCAGCAAGGCAAACGACCGGGTCGTTTTCCGCGTCAGGGGGTCCCCGGACCTTGACGGAGCGAGTATCCTGTAAGGGTCAGATTGCTTGAATGGCTTCGTTCCGTCGTGTTACACAGCCTCGCCCGGAGGTCGGGAGGCCCATTTTTGCGCTCGGCGGGACGAGCAGGAGGCTACGGGATGGATTCGAAGAAATTGGCTTTGGTAATGGCCAGCATCGGGCTCGCGCTCGTCGGCTGTGATGGTGGCGGAACCGGCGACGGCGGGAGCACGGCGACGTTCCCCGCGCGCGACAACGTCTGCGAGGACGGCGCCTCGCCGCCCTGCGAGACGAACACGCCCGCCGCGAGTGAAGAGCAGCGCACGGTCGCGGTCGACGAGTCGATGGAGGCCGAGACGCGCCTCTACGTCGTCGAGCTGATCAGCCTCCCCGAGGCGAGCGATCCCGACGGCCCCGGCCCGCAGCGCGAGCAGGCGGCTGGCTTCAACCTCGACGGCCTCGACTCCGGTGAGGGCTCCTCCGAGCCCGACGCGAACTGCGAGCAGTTCAACACCGACTACGTCGCGGTCACCGACAGCGCCCACGTCGGCGTCGACAACGCCCTCCAGGGCCTCGTCGGCACCATCGAAGGCCTGCTCAGCGCCGAGGACTGCCCCGGCGGCACCACGGACGGCTGCCTCGACGCGCAGCTCCAGGAGCAGATCGCCGACGGCAGCCTCCTCCTCATGATGGAGGTCTCCGGCATCAACAACTACACGAACGACACCTCGGTGATGCTGCGCCTCTTCCTCGGCGCCACCACCGACGGCTCGCCCCCCATGATCGACAGCGACGGCACCCTCGCCGCGGGTCAGACCTTCGTCGAGGAGACCGCGCTCGGCAGCGCCGTCGAGGGCGACATCTTCCAGGGCCGCCTCCGCGCGACCACCGACCTGCTCACCATCGAGATCAACACGGGCGACTTCGCGCTGCCCCTCATGATCAGCAACGCCGAGGTCCGCTTCGACATCACCGAGAGCGCGCTCACGGGCGGCGCCATCGGCGGCTACCTCACCACCCAGTCCATCATCGACGCCGCGTCGATGATCATGCCCGGCATCGAGGAGACCGTCCGCTCGGTCGTCGAGAGCGTCGCGGACATCGATCCCTCGGCCGAGAACCCCGAGGTCTGCGACTCCGTGTCGGTCGGCCTCACGTTCGACGCGACCACCGCCGTCGAGGGCTGAGCCCAGCTCACCCGTTCGATCGGGAGAGGGGACCGGGTGACCGGTCCCCTTTCGCATTTCTGGCGCCCCCGTTCGAGGGCGCTTTGTCACGAAACGGGGCTCACAGCCCCCGGCTCACAGCCCCCAGATGCGGGGATGTGCCTTGATTTTGCAGAGATGACGTTGCGGAGTGCGCAGAGTTCGTGCACTCTTCTGGCGTCGGAGGGCCAGTAACATGGGGCATGCCGACCCCGTTGGGGGCGCCAAACCACATCCTGCGCCGAAGGTCGTCACCTTCGGAAAGTATCTCTTGCTGGACCGCATCGCGGTCGGCGGCATGGCCGAGGTCTACACGGCGAAGTCGTTCGGCATCGAGGGCTTCGAGAAGTTCATCGCGATCAAGCGGATCCTCCCCACGATGGCGGAGGACGATGACTTCATCTCGATGTTCATCGACGAAGCGAAGATCGCCGGCCACCTGACGCACGCGAACATCGTCCCGATCTACGAGCTCGGGAAGATCGGCGAGTCGCACTACATCGCGATGGAGTACGTCTGGGGCAAGGATCTGCTCCAGATCATGAACCGCTTCCGGCGGATGCGGCGCCACATGCCCCCCGTGATGGCGGCGTGGATCGCGTCGAAGATGCTCGAGGGCCTCGACTACGCGCACCGCAAGCGCGACCGGCACGGTCGGCCGATGGGCATCATCCATCGCGACGTCTCGCCCCAGAACGTCCTCGTCTCGTACGAAGGCCAGGTCAAGCTCATCGACTTCGGCATCGCGAAGGCCGCGAGCCGCAACACGAAGACCCAGGCCGGCGTCCTCAAGGGCAAGTTCGGCTACATGAGCCCCGAGCAGGTGCGCGGCCTGCCGATCGACCACCGCTCGGACATCTTCGCGGTGGGCACCTGCCTGCACGAGATGCTCACGGGCGAGCGCCTCTTCGTCGGCGAGAGCGACTTCTCGACCCTCGAGAAGGTCCGCAACGCGGACGTCATCCCGCCCTCGCGCTCGATCCAGGAGATGCCGGCGGAGCTCGAGGAGATCGTGCTCAAGGCGCTCACGCGCGAGCCCGACGATCGCTGGCAGAGCGCGGGCGAGATGCAAGAAGAGCTGCAGCGCTTCATCGCGCTGTCCCGCCCGCCCTTCGGCACGTCCAAGCTCAACACGTGGATGCGCACCGCGTTCGCGCCCGAGATCGCCAAGGAGAAGGGGCGCCTCGACAGCTACAACAGCGTGACGCACCCCGGCGCGGGCGCGGCTCCTCAGCCGGCCATGCCCCAGCTGGGCTCGACCTCCCCCGCCAACCCGGTCGCCAAGCGCACGCCGCCCCCGCCCCCGCCCAAGCCGAGCGCGGGCATCGCCGACTTCGGCGCGACGGACGACGACGACGACTTCGGCGGCGGCGCGACGATGGTCACCTCCTCGCCCTTCGACATGCTCGAGGAGCAGGCGGCGGCCAGCGGCGGCGGCGGCGCTGCAGGAGGAGGAGGAGGAGGAGGTGGCTTCGAGGAGCTCACCGAGGAGCCCACCCAGATCTTCTTCAGCGCGGACGACCTCGAGGAGATCGACGAAGGGGGCTCCCCGCCCGCGACGGCTCCCGCTGGCTCGCTCTCGAGCCCCGCGCCGCGCATGCCCGCGCCGCTCGCGGTCGGAACGCCCGCCTCGGTGCAAGCGCAGCAGACGCCGGCGCCCCTGCCGCAGCCCTCGCGCCCGCTCGCGCAGACGATGCAGCTCGGCGCAGGCCAGCTGCCCCACGGGCCGCCCCAGCCGATGCCGCAGCCCTCGTCCCCGGGGGGGCCCGGGCAGGACATGTTCGCGCCCCCGCCCGCCAGTCAGCCCGGCGGCCAGCGCAACGTGCACACGATGGAGGTCGAGCGGCCGGGCCAGCTCAGCCCTCCCGAGAAGAAGAGCGGTATGGGGAAGTGGATCGCGCTGCTCGCGGTCGCGGCCCTCCTGGTGGTCGGCCTGACGGTCGGCGGCGCGCTCCTCTTCTTCGGTGGCGAGGACACCGGCACCGTCTCGGTGCGCGTCGTGCCGGAGGCGGCCGAGGCGCGGGTCTTCGTGGACGGCGTACGCCGCGGCGACGCGCCGCTGCTGCTGGAGCACGTCCCGGAGGGCGAGCACTCCATCGAGGTGCGCGCCGAAGGCTTCCGGACCACCGCTCGCACCGTCCCGGTGAACGCCGGCAGCACGGCGATGCTCGAGATCGCGATGGAGCCGGAGCCCGGCGCCGTCGCGGTCGCGCCCCCCGCGCAGGTCGCGGCGCCCGCCCAACCGGCGGCGCCCGCGGCGGAGCCCGAGGAGCCGGAGGCGGTCGCCGCGGCGGAGCCCGAGCCCGAGGAGCCGGCAGAGGAACCCGTGGCCGAGGAGCCCGAGCCAGAGCAACGCGCAGAGGCGCGGGTGCAGCCGCGGCCTCGGCCCGAGCCGCGCCGCGGTGGCGACACCCAGCGAAGCGGCCGCAGCGGCGGCGGCGGCGAAAGCACGCCCCGACGGGCGACGGGCCGTGGCTCGCTGACCATCAACACGATGCCGTGGGCGCGCGTCTTCGTGGACGGCCGCGACACCGGCCGCAACACGCCGGTGCGCAACTACCCCGTCCCGCCGGGCTCGCACACCATCGGCCTGCGCACCAACGACGGCACCATGCACACCGTGCAGGTCGACGTCCCGGCCGGCGAGAACGTCCGCATCGTGCGCCAGCTCTGACGAGCGCAAAGCGCGAGTCAGAGCCCGTGCCCCTGCCCTCGAAGGTTCTCCCCTCAACGCCGCGGCGGTCAGCGGGCGCGGGCCCACACCACGCGCTGGAGCCAGTCCTCGGCCTCGGCGCGCTCGCCCGTGTCGGACGCGGGGTCGGCGAGGATGGCGCGCCAGACCGCAGCGCTGCCGTCGAGATCGTCGGCCCCGAAGCGGATCATCGCCTCCATGCGTCGAGCCTCGGTCTCGAGGAGCGGGGACGGCAGGCCGCGCTCCCGCGCGCGCTCGATGAGCGGCAGCGCGAGGTCGAAGCGCTGCCGGAACTGGAGCTGCCGCGCCTCGAGGTATGGCGCCAACCCGTCCTCGCGCACCCGGGAGAGGCGCGCCACGAAGTGCATGGCCGTCGCCGCGTCGCTCTGCGCATCACGTCGCGGGACGAGCAAGCCGCGCAGCGCCGCCTCCCCTGCCCCGCCCATCTCGAGCGCCAACAATCGCACCGCGATCTGCCGACGGTCGTCGTCGCTCATCGGATCCTCGAGCAGGGCGCGGTAGATATCGCCCGCCTCTTCGCCGCGGTCACGACGCCAGAGCGCGTCGGCCAGCTGCTTGCGCGCCTCCTGGACGACGGGGGGCGCCGCGGACGGAGGACCCACCAGCTGGCTCAGCTCCGACTCGGCCCGTTCGCGCTGCCCGAGCCGGGCCAGCGCTCCGACCAGCGCCGCGCGCGTCCCCGCTTGCCCCTCGTCGAGCTCGAGGATCTCCCGGCACGTCCCCGCCGCGCGCGCGTCGTCGCCCGCGCCCAGCTCCGCGCCGAGCTCCGCGCGCAGGTTGGCGATGCGATGTGGACAGATCTGCCCCCAGATCCCCGGGCGCTCGAACCGCAGCTGCGCGAGCGCGCGCGCCTCCTCGGGCAGCTCCACCTCCTCGCGGAGGAAGCGGTGCCAGTCCCGCTCCGCGTCCTCGAGGGGCTGACCGAGCGCCGCCTCCCAGTCCCCGGTCATGTAGAGCTGCCGCAGCGACGCGTCGCCGCGCGTGTCCATCATCCAGCGCACCATCGAGCCGCTCGCGGTGTAGGCGCGACTGGCGGGCTGGAGCAGGAAGCCGAGCCCCTCGACCTCGCTCATCGGCGGCGCGAGATCCACCTCGAGCATCGCGCGCGCCCACTGGTGCGGCGTCAGCCCATCGCGCGGCTCCCACGCGACCGCCACCGCCGTGCCCTCGATGATCGCGGGGGACGGCAGGAGCCCCCCGAGCGTGCCGGCGATGCGGAATGGCCCGGTGCCCACGTTGCCAGCGACGACGTGCGCGAGCTCGTGGAAGAGCACCGGGTGCGGCCACTCGCGCACCTGCAAGTAGACCTCACGCCGCCATGGCTTGGCGATGTACGTGTTCGAGGCGCCCATCTGCGCGCGCTTCTCGTCCGCGGAGCGGAAGAAGTACGCGGTGATCGGCGCGGGCTGGCGCACGCCCATGACCTGCTCGACCCGGCGCACGCGGAAGTCGCAGTCCGCCGCGAGCCGCGCCGCGTCCGCCCGCGGCAGCTCGGCGGGGTGGATCACCACGCAGCGCTCGCCCTCGAGCCGCCCGCCGAGAGCCTCCTCGATCGACTCCGCGGTGCTGCGGTGCCCGAGCTCCGGTCCCCAGGCCATGCCGAACACGCCCACGAGCGCGAGCCCCGCGGCGGTGAGTCCCAGCCGCCAGCGCCGGGCCACGATCAGGGTGTCCGGCCGCTGCGTCTCCGGGTTCCAGGACGCGGTGAAGCTCGCCCAGATCGCGAGCAGCCAGACGAGGCTCAGCACGCGAAAGCTCCCGTAGGTCGCCGTCAGCGTGATGTCCGGGTCGTAGATCGTGCCCGGGAAGTAGCCGAAGAGGTGCCCGTACGCGTAGATGGCCGGGGTCGCGTAGAAGCCCCAGAGCTCCATCAGCGCGAGCACGAGCGGAGCCAGCACCGCGGCCGTCGTGCCGAGGCGAGGCCGGTCGAACAGCGCGCCGCAGATCACCCCGACCGCGGCCGCGAGGATCACGGAGAAGACGGGGCCGAGCACGAAGAAGCCGAGCCCCTCGAGCGGCGCGCACACCGGGTTTCGCAGGGTGTTGAGCAGCAGGATGGCCGTCGGCAGCGCGGCCAGGATCACGGCGCCGCTCGTCGCGTCGGCCAGGACCTCGGCCGGCTCCACGCGGTCCTCTTCCTGGCGAAGAAGAGCGACGATTCGCGCGCCGATCGCCCCCGCGAAGGGCGGCAGCAGCAGCCCGAACACCACCGCGCTCTCGATCCCCGGCGCGCCGAGCAAGGGCGAGAGACACAGGCCCAGGGCGACCACGCCCGACACGACGAGCGCGGCCCGGGTGGACCGAAGGCGGAGCACACGCCGCAAGCTCGGTCTCTATTCTTCGGCGGCCGCCGCCTCGTCCGGCGCGGGCGGCAGATCGAGCACGAGCGGGAGGACCTCGTCGAGCTTGGAGACGAGGTGGATCTCGAGGTCGCGCTTGATCGCGTCCGGCACGTCGTCGAGGTCGGGCTCGTTCCGTGACGGGAAGATGACGTGCTTGATACCCGCGCGCTGCGCCGCGAGGCACTTCTCCTTGATGCCGCTGACCTTGAGCACGTGGCCGCGCAGGGTCAGCTCGCCGCTCATCGCGACGTCCGGGCGCACCTTGAGCTGCGTCAGGAGCGACGCGAGCGCCACGAACACCGCGACGCCGCCCGCGGGGCCGTCCTTCGGGATGGCGCCCTGCGGCAGGTGCACGTGCACGTCCATCTTCGTCATGAAGTCCGGCTCGAGGCCGAGCTTCTCGGCGCGGGCGCGGATGTAGGTGAAGGCCGCGTAGACCGACTCCTTCATCACGTCGCCCACGTTGCCCGTGAGGTGGATCTTGCCCGTCCCGGGCATGCGCGTGCTCTCGACGAAGAGGAGGTCACCGCCGCCAGGCGTCCACGCGACGCCGGTCGAGATCCCGGGGCGCGCCACCTTCTCGGCGATCTGCGACTCGTGCCGCGGCGCGCCGAGCACCTCCTCGACGTACTCGGGATCGGCGAGCTGCTCGACGTCCTCTCCGGACGCCATGCGCACCGCGACCGCGCGACAGACGGAGGCCACCTGGCGCTCGAGGTTCCGGACGCCGGCCTCGCGCGTGTACGAGTCGACGAGGAAGTCCACGCCTTCGTCGCTGAACTCCAGCCGCTCCGGCGTCAGGCCGTGCTCGCTGAGCTGCTTCGGGATGAGGAACTGCTTGGCGATCGCCTGCTTCTCGTCGCGCGTGTACCCGGGCAGCTCGATCAGCTCCATGCGGTCGAGGAGCGGGCGCGGGATCGTGTCGAGGCGGTTCGCCGTCGCGATGAAGAGGATGTGCGACAGATCGAAGGGGACCTCGAGGTAGTGGTCGGCGAAGGTCGAGTTCTGCTCGGGGTCGAGCACCTCGAGCAGCGCGCTCGCGGGGTCGCCGCGGAAGTCGTTGCCGAGCTTGTCGACCTCGTCGAGCAGGACCACCGGGTTGCGCGCCCCCGCCTGCTTCAGCGCGGCGATGATGCGCCCCGGGTAGGCCCCGACGTAGGTGCGACGGTGGCCGCGGATCTCCGCCTCGTCCTGCACGCCGCCCAGCGCGACCCGCTCGAAGTTGCGGCCGGTGGCGCGCGCGATGGATCGCCCGAGCGAGGTCTTCCCGACGCCGGGCGGACCGACGAAGCAGAGGATGGGCCCGCGGATGTCGCTCTTCAGCTTCCGGACGGCGATGTACTCGAGGATCCGCCTCTTGATCTTCTCGAGGCCGTGGTGGTCCTCGTCGAGCACGCGGCGCGCCTCACCGACGTCGAGACGGACCGCCGAGCTCTTGCTCCAGGGCAGGTCCGCCATCCACTCGACGTAGTTGCGCGCGACCTGGTACTCGGCGCCCGCGGGGTTCATCGAGCGCATGCGGCGGAGCTGACGGCGCGCGGCCTTCTCGGCCTCGTGCGGCATGTCGGCGCGGGCCATCTTGTCGCGCAGGTTCTCGATCTCGTCGTCGTCGTCGGCCTCGCCGAGCTCGCGCCGGATGGCCTTCATCTGCTGGCGCAGCAGGAACTCGCGCTGTGAGCGCGACATCTCCTCTTGCACCATGGTCGAGATCTCCTTCTTGACCTCGTAGACCTGCGACTGACGCCCCACCAGCTCGCTCACCCGACGCAGGCGCTCGCGCACGTCGAGCTCCTCGAGGACCTCCTGCTTGAGCTGCGTGTTGATGGGGAGGTTGGAGCAGACGAGATCCGCGAGCGCGCCGGGGTCCTGCACGTTCTCGAGGACCGCGCTCGCCTCGCGGGGCAGGTGGGGGAGCAGATCCAAGAGCTTGCGACCGCTCGTACGAAGGCTGCCCGCGAGGGCGTCGACCTCGACGTCCTTCACCGGCGGCTCGTGGATGCGCGCGACGGTGGCCGTGAGGAAGGGGTCGCGGCCGTGCGCCTCGACGATGCGCATCCGACAGATGCCCTGCAGCACGACCGAGTAGTTGCCCGAGCTCAGCCGGATCACCTTGAGCACCCGCGCGACCGTGCCGAGCGTGTAGATCTCGTCGAGCTCGGGGTCCTCGGTCTCGGCCGCCTTCTGGGCGATCACCCCGATCGTCGGCCGATCCCTCCCGAACGACTCCTCGATGAGTCGCACGGAGCGCGGTCGCCCCACGTTGACCGGGACCACGGAGGCCGGAAACAGCACCGAATTCCGCAGTGGAAGGAGCGGCAGACGCTCCTCTTTTCCTCGCTCGCCTTGATCGTCGCTCATCGCGCTGTAGTCTCGCGCGTCGTCCCAGATAAGCAAGAGCGGAGCGGCCCCGAAGCGCGCCAAAAACCCGTGGTCAGGGACGGCTCCGCCTGGTAAAAACTGGACGCTGAGCGAGCTCGTGTGCGACAACTCAACACATGTCGCATGAGGTGGGACCTCGACGGTCCCCGACGAGCGAGCTGGAGGTAGTGCCTGTGTCGAAGCTGCTCTCGAACATCGCCCTGGCCCTGGTCGGACTCTCCCTCGCGGGCTGTCAGGGCGCGATCTGGGGTAACCTCGTCGTCCTCGGCATCACCTTCGGCATCTTCTTCGGTACCCTCGCGCTCGGCCGTACGAGCGTGCAGAGCTCCGCCGAGGCCTCGACCAGCACCTCCGGCAGCTCGACCTCCTGACCCGCTCGGGTCGCCCCCGATGACGACCCCGCCTCCCAACGACGACTTCCGCTCGCTCGACCACCTGAGCCTGGCCGAGCTCGAGGCGATCCGTCTGGTCCTCTGGGGCGGCTCGGTCATCGACTGGCATCGCCTCAACTTCCGCGACGAGCACGAGGCGAACGAGTTCCTGCGCTCGCACGAGCTGGACCCGGACAAGCCCGCGGATCGCGCGAGGGCCGAGGCGATCAAGAGCTCGGCCATCGGCTTCCTGCGCCGCAACTTCGACTTCCCGATCCCGAAGCCGGTGGCGAACAAGGATCTGACCTCGCTGCTCATGCTCGCCTCGAGCAAGGGGCATCGGCAGCTGTGCGCGTGCGCGATCTTGAAGGTGATGCACATCATCCATCACCTCGAGGCGCGCGAGCTGCTCTTCATGCTCCCCATCTCCGACCAGGAGCTGTTCCACCTCGTGGAGCAGAAGGTCTACCGGGTGATCGGAGGGATGCTCGCGCAGGGCTTCCCCATCCTCGAGTTCATCGGGGGCCGGAAGAACAAGGACTCGCTCTACGTGAAGCTCCTGAGCAAACCGGAGACGCACGCGGCGCAGATCTACGACAAGCTACGCTTCCGCATCGTCACCCGCTCTCCGGAAGACATCTTCCCGACGATGAACTACCTCATGCGCCACGTCTTCCCGTTCAACTACGTGGTGCCGCGAGAGTCGACCAACACGCTCTTCCCCTTCCGCCCGACCTGCGAGGGGCACCCGCACCTCTCGAAGCTCATCACGCAGGCGCAGCTCGCGCCGGACTTCGAGGAGACCGAGGGCCTCCGCATCGACAACCAGTTCACGGCCAAGAGCTACCGGGTGGTGCACTTCGTCGTCGACATGCCGGTCCGGGTCCCGCAGGAGGTCATGGACTCCGCGCCTCCCGCGGCCTGGGCCCTGGGCCCGGTGATCTTCGGCCAGACCGAGTTCCAGATCATCGACCGCGAGACGGAGCAGTCCAACGAGATGGGCGACGCGAGCCACGACGCCTACAAGCGGCGCCAGCAGGTGGCCGTCGCGCGCCGCCTCAAGGTCGGCTTCGAGCCCAACCGAGATTAGAGCGCGTCGGGCTCGTTCGCCGGGGGCGCCGGCTCTTCGGCCACCTCACCCTCGGGCGCGTCTTCCGCCGCCGCCGCCTCGAGCTGCTCGCCCGACTCGAACTCCACGCCCTCTCGCCCGGTGAGCGCGAGGATCTGCGAGGCGATCGAGCAATCGGTGGCGCCGCCCGAGCGGAGCTGCGGGGTGCCCTCGTAGCGAGGGTTGTCGACGCCTTCGAACCGGATGCGCACGGGGACGAGGAGGCCGCGGCCCTGGATGCGGCTCTTCAGGAGCAGCTGGTCGCGGTTCAGGTCCCAGAGGAACACGTCGACCGGGTGGTCTCGGCGGTTGTCGCCCTGCTCGAGCACCAGCAGGAACCAGTCCGCCTGGAGCATGCTCAGCACGACGGGCGTGTCGACCTGGACCTGTCGACCGAGCTGATCGTCGAGGACCCGGAGGTCCATCTCGTCTTCCTCGTCGCGGATCCGGTCCACGTACTCGGGGGTGAGGAAGTGCCCCCGCTCCCAGAGCCCGCGCGCGCTCATCGGCGCCATCCCGAGGCAGCGCGTGATGGCGTCGCTCTCCATGGCCAGCGCCGCGCCTTCGATCCGCTCGGGCGTATTCGCCCACTCCGCGGGGATGCGCAGGTAGAGCCCCTCGCCCCCGCGCAGGCCGGCGATGTTGAGCCGCGGGTCCGCGTAGGTCTCCGGCGCGCCGCCTTCGTGCGCCTCCATGATCCGCTCCGCGAGCCCGCGCCGAAACGCGAGGTAGCGCTCCTGGACCTCCGCCAGCTGCGTCTCGTGCAGCTGGAGCATCTGCGCGCGCAGCGCCTCGTGCCGCTGGTCGCGCCGCACGTAGTAGCCGCCGAAGATGCCGCCGATGCCCACGATCCCGATGAGGATCCACTTCCAGGGCAGGCGTGGAGCGTAGGCCGGCCGCCCTTCCGCTTCCGCGACGTCGGGACGCGCGGGTTCGAGCGGGGGGCGGCCGTCTTGTTCGGTCATGTCGTCGGGGAGCGCGAGGTCGGCGCTCCCAGGCAAGGGAGAAGACGCTCGGCGCTACTCGCCGCCGCCGCCGCCAGCGCCCTGGTTCACCGCGAAGCTGATGTTCGTGTAGCCAGCCTGCGCGGCCGAGAACATCACCTTCTTCACCACGCGGAAGTCCACGTTTCGGTCGGCCTGGAGGATGACCGTGCCCGAGAAGGGCTCGCGCGGGTGGAGGACCGACCAGTTGCGCTTGAGGGTCTCGAGGTCCGTCACGAGCTGCTCGATGCGCTCGAGCTGCGCGCTCGCGGCCAGCGTCTGCGTGTCCGCCATGCGCCGGTTGTCGAGCGTGATGACCTGCGGGTCGATCGCGATGATCGGCGCGATCTCGAGGTCGATGACGTTGGCCGCCTCGGGCATGACCAGGTTCGGCCGCTGCGCGAGGAGCTCACCCGAGGCGCTGAACGAGGTCAGCAGGAAGACGACCAGGGTGATGAGGAAGTCGATGAAGGGGACGAGCGCGATCGCGACGTCGACACCCTTCCGGCCGCCGCCCGCCACGCGATCGTGGACGAACTTCAGCGGGATCTGGTGAAGGAGGACTCTACCGGGCGCGTGAATCGACATCTGAAACCTTCTCGCTCACATCTGCGGCGGGGTGAGCGACATGTCTTCGTATCCCTCGCCCACGACGATATCCATCGCGGAGACGATGTCCTCGTAGACGACGCCGTCGTCGGCCGTGACGATGAGGTCGCGCCGGTTGGGCTCCTGCTGGCGACGGTCGCGCAGCTTCTCGCGGAGCCCCTCCTGGTCGTAGACATCGCCGGCCTTGTCGATCTGGATCCGCACGCCCGCCGTGTCCGAGAGGACGTAGCCGGTGGGCGAGACGTGCACGAAGAGCCGGATCTGCTCCTCCTGCGGTTGATCCATCGGAGCGTTCTGACCCGGCTGCTGCTGGTTGGTCTCGATCCGAGCCAGCTTGTTCCAGACCGCCGTGACGAGCAGGAACATGATGCAGCAGAGGAGGAGATCGATGAACGGGACGAGCGGGATCTCGCTGTCGACGCTCTTCTTTCCGCCGTGTCCGCCTTCGACGCTTACGCCACCCATGTTCGTACTCCGTGGGTCAGAGGATCTTCGAAATCGATCACCAGAGGACCGCTCGAGGGGCCCGCTTCACCGTCCGAAGGAACGGACAGCGAAGAGCAGGCCCCCGCGAATCACGCCGCGGCGCCCTGCAGGTTGATCTTGGAGCGGTTGTTCACGACCAGGTTCATCACCTGGACGGTCGCGCCGTTGATGTCGTCGAGCAGGCTCTGGGTCTTGCCGTTGAGGACGGCGAAGCCGAGCAGCGCGAGGATGGCGGCGAACAGACCGAACGCGGTGCAGTTCATCGCCTCGGAGATGCCCTTCGCGAGCATGGTCGCCTTCGAGGCGCCGTCCGCGTTCGCCACCGCGCCGAACGCGACGATGAGGCCGGTCACGGTGCCGAGGAGGCCCGAGAGCATCGCGAGGTTGGCGAGGAGCGCGAGGTAGCCGGTGCGGCTCTCGATCTTCGGCAGCTCCCGGAGGGCCGCCTCGTCCATGGCCGCCTGCACCTCGGCGTCGGGCCGGTTGACCTTCATCAGGCCCGCCTTGACGATGCGCGCGAGGGGCGCGTTCGCGGCGGAGCAGAGCTTGATGGCGCGCGCGACGTCACCGGCGAGGATGCACTTCTGCATCGTGGCCAGGAAGACGTCTTTGTTGATGGAGCTGCGGTAGAGGTAGATCGCGCGCTCGATGATGATGCCGATCGCGATGATCTGCCACACCAGGATGGGGTACATGCCCCAACCGCCTTCTTCGAAGTGATGCGCCAGCGTAGCCATGATGCTTGGTCCTCCTGCAAAACCCGGCGCTTCTACTGCGCCTGCTAGTACGCTCTCAGCGACCCGGTGGGTCGCGAATGCCGGTTACGGGTGGGCGCCGCGGGATTCGCGGCGCCTCGCCCGTGAAGTCATTTACCGTGGAAGTGATTCGCGGTTCGGAATGCGGCCCAGAGCGGCCCCGGGGGGATCGACCTCGACAGCGCGAGCGATGATACAGGGCCCATCTGCCAAGTCAACAGCGAGTTGCGGGAGCCGAGCCGAGTCATCCGGGAGTCCATCGTCGTACGGCGCACCGCGTCAGCGCGCTCTAGTAATAGGTGCCCTTCGACGTCGTCGTCGAGGCGGCGGGTTAGAGTGCACGACCGCGGCGAGGTTCCGAAAAGATCGGCGCGACCCGCCGTACATGTCCAGGGGCCGAAACCTCGATGTCTCACTCGTTGACAATCCTCGAATGCCTACGGTAGCTTCCGTCGTCCTTTTCGGCCTGGTGCCGGGACGGTCATGCGTTCTTTCGTCGACCCCCTCCGATCCGCCCCCGTCCTCTCTCGGCCGGTGCGGATCACGCTGGCATCGAGGCCCGCGGACGGGTAGAACTCGGCCCTGCAGGTGGGGCGACGGAAAGCACGTGCTGCTGCCACTGAAGAACGAACATTTTCGTACCCGGGGACTCAGAACGGCAGAGAGCCAGAGCCGTCCCCGTAAGTCGCTGGGTACCGCCGGACGCGGTCGAAAGGAGCCTCGCTGATGCAGGAAATCTGGCACGCCATGATGGATGGGGCGCCGTTCTCGTTTGTGAACATCGTCGTTCTGGCCATCGTGCTGGCGATCATCGCGGAGCGGTTCGTTTTCATCCTCACGAAGTATCGCGTCAACAGCCAGGAGTTCATGGCGCAGATCCGCAAGCTGGTTCAGGCCGGCAACATCGATCGCGCGATCAAGCTCTGCGAGGCGGCGCCGCTGCCGCTCCTCCAGGTCGTCAAGTCCGGCCTCACCCAGGTCAACCGGGGTGAAGAGGCGGTCATCGCGTCGATGGAAGAGCGCATGGCGGAGCTGATGCCCGAGCTCGAGAAGCGCGTCGGCGCGCTCTGGACGCTCGCGAACATCGCGACGCTCATCGGTCTCCTCGGCACCATCTCCGGTCTGATCCGCGCCTTCGGCGCCGTCGCTCACGCCGCTCCGGCGCAGCGCTCGGCCCTCCTGTCGGCGGGTATCTCGGAGGCGATGTGGAACACGGCGCTCGGCCTCGGCATCGCCGTGCTCTGCATGATCTTCCACCTGATCATTCACGGCATGGTCAAGCGCATCAAGCACGACATGGAGCGCTCGGTCATGAAGCTCGAGAACCTCCTCCTCCTCAAGGGCCGCTGAGCTGCCGTAGAGCGCCGCACTCATGGCCAAGCTCACTCCGCAGCAACGTGCCTACGTCCGAAAGCGGACGAAGCATTCCGACCCAGATCCCTCGGAGATCGCGGGCGAGCTGAACATCGTCCCGTTCCTCGACATCGTCGTGAACATCATCATCTTCCTGCTCGCCACGGTGCAGGCGGTGCTCGCGGTCGCCCAGATCGACGCGCAGCTCCCGTCGCTCGGTCGGCGGGTGGGACGGACACAGCTCGACGACGCGGGAAGCACGCTGAACCTCAGCGTCACCATCACGAGCGCGGGCGTCATCGTCAGCGGCTCGGGCGGCAAGCTCGCCCCGGGCTGCGAGCAGACGCAGAGCGGCCGCGTCATCACGGTCGCCAACCGAGGCGGCGAGTACGACTGGGCTGGCCTCACGCAGTGCGCGGCCCGGGTTCACAGTGAGTTCCCCGACGAGCGCAAGGTCATCGTCAGCGCGGACCCCGAGGTGGAGTTCCAGCACCTGGTCGGCGCGATGGACGCGCTCCGCGCGGACGGGACCGAGGAGCTCTTCCCCGAGGTGCTCCTCTCTGCGGGCGTTCGGTAGAGGCGAGGCGACCTGATGGCGGAAGAAACCAAAGCCTCCGAGGAGAACGAGACGCCCGCGTCGATGTCGGCGGTGAAGCAGCTCGTCCGGCGCAAGATGCGCAAGCACGCCGAGCCCGACGAGCAGGCGCTCAACATCTACCCGCTGATGGACGTCATGACGATCCTGCTGGTCTTCATGATCATGCAGTTCGCGCAGGAGAGCGCGAACGTCGTGCAGTCGGCCGAGCTCCAGATCCCCTACTCGACCTCGCGCGCCGACCTCGAGCAGGCCGTCCCGGTGCAGCTCTCGCGGACGGAGATCGTGGTCGACGGGCGGCAGATCCTCACGCTCCGCAACGGGATGGTCGACCCCAGCCAGAAGCAGGGCGGCGGGACCGGCTTCCTGATCACCCCGCTCCACAACATCATGATCCAGCACCGCGACCGGCTGAAGCTGATCGCGGCGAGCAACCCCTCGCGGCCCTTCAACGGCACCGTGCAGATCATCGCGGACAACCGGACCCCCTTCCGTACCCTGTCCGAAGTGATCTATACCCTCGGCCAGGCCGAGTTCTCGAAAATGCATTTCGTGGTCCTGCAGCGGCAGCAGGCCCAGTAGCCGAGTGAGCGTCACATGAGCACCGAAGCAGCCATCGCCAAGGGGAAGGGCATCCTCGCCAACCCCGAGTTCTTCCTCACCTTCTTCCTCGCGGGCTCGATGGGCATCGCCTCCGTGCTCACGGTCGGCGTGTCGGGCGTGTGGGGCTGGGGCCTGGTCGGCGTGGCCGCGCTGCTGGCGGCGATCGCGCACTTCACCGGGCTCGGCCAGAAGTTCTTCGTGATCCTGCTCGCCCTCTTCAGCTTCGCGGCTGGAGCGGCGTCGGTGACGGTGATCAGCTACCTGTGGTTCGCCGAGCACTCCGAGCCACTGTGGGGCGGCCTGCTCGCGCTGATCATGATCGGCCTCGCGCCCGCGGTCATCGTGGGCGAGCGCATCCTGCCCCTCTTCGTCGCGTTCCTCGCCGGCGTGTGGGGCGTGATGAGCGTGATCGTCTTCGTGATGGTGATGTTCATCGGCGTCGAGTGACGCCAACGCTCGACTACTCGTCGAACGCGAAGCTGGGCCCGCTCCTCTCCGGAGCGGGCCTTTCTCGTGTCTGGAGCCCGCGCCGTCAGCAGGCGAAGCGGCTGCGCGGGAGCGGGCCCATGCCGAGCACGGCCTGCGTCGACAACGCGAGCCGGCTGAACGTGGTCGCCAGGTACTGCGCCTGCGACGGCTCGAGCCGCCCCTCGCTCGCGAGGAAGCGATAGAAGGCGGCCGAGATCGAGAAGAACGTCGCCGCCGCGTCGGCCTCGACCGGCTCCTCCCCCGACTCCTCGGGCGGGCTCCAGAAGACCTCCGCCACGCGCTCCGGCACCAGCGAGCCGAACGGGTGACAGCGCCCCTGACCGAGCTGGTACATGAGGTGGGTCGAGAGCATCGAGACGACCCCGGGGGCGAGATCGCGCTCGACCGGGTGGGCCAGGCTCTCGGCGAAGCGCGCCGCGAAGCGGTCCAGCTCGTGCGGGGCCAGCGGCCACTCGTGCGCGTTGATGGTCGTCCGGCGCGGCAGGCCCACGCTCTCCCGCGCGTCGTCGATGGCGTGCAGCAGGCGATCGATCTGCCACCGGCTCAGCTCACCCCGGCCGTGCAGCCACCGCACGAAGCGATCGATTAGGGCCAGCGCGCGCCCTTCACGATAGCCACACCCTGGCTCCCACCAGAGGTAGATCTGCGTCGGCACCATCGTGACCCACTCGCCGGAGACGAAGTCGCCCCAGCTGCGCGGGTTGTCCAGGCTCACCAGGAGCACCTCGGCGGCCAGATCGGGGTCGGTGGGCGGGCGTTCGAGGACGAACGTGTCCACGACGTCCTCCCACGTCTCCCAGTCGTCCTTGCTCATGCCCACGTGGGGCCGCTTGGGCTGCGTCTTCTTCATGCCGGCGTCATCGCGACCGTGCGCCCGAGGTTTCCGATCACGGGTCACAAAATCGTGTCACGGCGCGAAGAGCAGAACCAGCCCGCCCAGAAGGGCTCCGACCAGACAGGCCCCGACCAGCGCGCCGAGGAGGATCAGAGGCAGCTTAGACCCGGAAGCGGGGGCGGCGGAAGGGGGGGCGGCGATCGGGGCCGCCGCGGGCGCCTGCACGGGGGCAGAGGCGGCCATCGCGATGGGGGAGACGGCGGCCTGCGCCATCGGGGGCGGAGGGAGGGAGCCGGCGGGCGCCTGGGCCGGGACGACCGACTGGAGGCGCGCCGCGGGGGCCGGGATCGCGTCGAGCGCGGCCAGCATCTGACCGGCGTCCGCGAAACGCTCGCCCATCTCCTTCGCCATCGAGGTGCGCAGGAGCGCGTCGAGCTCGGGCCGCGCGACGAGCCCCTCGCGTCCCGCGGCCAGCGCAGGAACCGGCTCCAGGAGGTGCGCCTTGAGCATCTCGACCCGCGAGTCGGCGACGAACGGCCAGTTCCCGGTGAGCAGCTCGTAGAGCACGACCCCCGCGGAGTACACGTCGGAGCGCGCGTCCATCTGGCCGCCCGTCCCCTGCTCGGGTGACATGTAGGCGGGGCTCCCCATGACCGAGCCCGCCACGGTGAGCTTTCGGCCCTCGCCCCAGCGCTCGTCGTCCACGAACTTCACGAGCCCGAAGTCGAGGAGCTTGGCGTAGTAGCGGCCGTCGGGCGTCTGCACGACGAAGACGTTCTCGGTCTTGAGGTCGCGGTGCAGCACGCCCAGCCCGTGCGCGTAGGCCAGCCCCGCGAGCACCTGGCGGCCGAGATCCAGCGCCACCGCCGGGTCCAGCGTCCGCTCGTCCACCAGCTCGTCGAGGCTCTGGCCCTCGAGCATCTCCATCACGAGGTAGGGCTGCTGACCGCCGATGACGCCGTAGTCCTGGACGTCCAGGATGTTCGGGTGCGTCAGCCCGAAGAGCGCCCTCGCCTCGCGCTCGAAGCGCTCGCGCAGGTCGGGCTCTCGCGTGCAGTCCTCGTTGAGGACCTTCACCGCGACCTGCCCGGTGCCGTCCATGCGCTCCGCGCGGTACACGCGCCCCATGGCGCCTTCGCCGATCGCCTCGAGGAGGCGATATCGGCCATCGAGCTCGGTACCGATCAGCGGATCCATGGGCTCCTTGGCGTTGGGAGAGTACCAGCACCGAGATCGTTTGGAACCCAGTACCCGCGTCGGACACCAAAGGTGCGAGCGGGGACGGACGCGCCTCGCGAGGAGGAGAGTCATGGCGAGCATCGCGACTGGGAACGGGCACGGGGGCAAGAAGACGGTCGATCACGAGATCCCGCTCGTCCCATTCATCGATCTGCTGCTCTGCTGCATCATGTTCCTGCTCGTCACCGCGGTCTGGAACCAGCTGGCCTCGATCGACGCCAACCTCCAGTCCCCCGGGGCCGTCGACGCGCCCGACACCGCGACCGAGCAGACCCTGCTCTCGGTGCGGGTCCAGAACGACGGCTTCACGCTCTTCACCGAGGTGGGCGACCAGACGCACATCCCGCTCTCGAGCGAGGGCGCCTACGACGTCGGGGCCCTGTCCGAGCACCTCTCGCACCGCCGCGCGCTCGATCCCAACGCGAGCGCCGCGGTCGTCACCGCCGACGACGGCGTGCAGTACGCGTCGGTGGTCGAGGCGATGGACGCGCTCGCGGGGGGCGGCTACCCGAACGTGACCATCACCGGCAGCCTCTGACGGCTCAGAGGTCGTCGAGCGTCTCGCCCTCGGGCGGGGGGCCGTCGTCGCCCAGGTCGTCGAGGGTCTCGCCGCCCCCGCCCATGTCCAGGTCGTCGAGCGTCTCCCCGCCCATGTCGAGGTCGTCGAGGGTCTCGCCGCCCATATCGAGGTCGTCGAGCGTGTCGCCGCCCATGTCCAGGTCGTCGAGGGTGTCGCCGCCGAGATCGTCGAGCCCGGGCCCGTCGATGTCGACGCCGCCACCCGGGTCGTCGTCCATGGCGTCGATCTCGTCGGCGCTCAGCTCGTTCGAGTCGATCAGGCCCGTCAGCCACGTCGACAGCTGCGGCACGTACGTCGTGATCGCGAGCGCGATGACCAGGAAGCCGATGAACGGCAGCACCGCCGTATAGAGCTTCGTCACCGGTTTCTCGAAGCGGAAGCTGGCGATGAAGAGGTTCAGGCCCACCGGCGGCGTGAGGTAGCCGATCTCGAGGTTGAGCAGGAAGACGATGCCGAGGTGGTAGGGGTCGATCCCGAAGTGGCGCGCGATGGGCACGATCAGCGGCACGACCACGACGATCGCGCTGAAGATGTCCATCAGCATGCCGACGACGAGCAGGAAGATGTTCAGCGCGAACAGGAAGGCCACGTCGCTGGTGATGAACACCTCCATCCACTCGACCATGCGCTCGGGGACGCGGGCCTGGATGAGGTAGCCGGTGAAGCCGAGGGCGGTCGCGAGGATCGCGAGGATGGCCCCCAGCATCGTCATGCTGTCCTTGATGACGCGCGGCAGATCCCCGCCGATCGTGATGTCCCGGTAGATGAAGACCTCGACGATCACGACGTAGAGCGCGGTGAAGGCGGCCGCCTCGTGGATGCGGAGCACGCCCGTCATCAGCCCGGCGATGAGCACGGCCGGGAGCAGGATCTCCCAGGACGCCTCGAGCACCGCGGCGCGCGTCTCCCCCGTGGTGGCGAACGCGCCGGCGAAGAACCCGGCGAGCATCACGGGCAGGAGCATCAGGGTGAAGTGGGGTCCGATCCAGTCGAGGCCCTCCCCCGAGATCGCCGCGCCGAGCCCGCCGAAGATCACGACGGAGCCGACGAGCCCGCCGATGCCGCCCGCGCAGAAGCGGAGGAACTGCATCAGGCCTGCCTTGGCCTCCTCCTTGGGCGGCCGCTGCTTCGAGCCGGTCAGGATCGAGTAGGCGACCAGGATCAGGACGGTCAGGATCCCGGGCACGATGCCGGCGAGGAACAGCTTGTCGATGAGGATGCCGGCGACGACGGCGTAGAGCACGATCGGGATGCTCGGCGGGAAGAGCAGGCCGAGCGAGCCGCCCGTGGTCACCAGGCCGAGCGAGAACTTCTCCGGGTACTTCTCCTGGATGAGGGCCGGGAAGAGCAGGCCGCCGACCGCGACGATGGTGATGCCGCTGCCGCCCGTGAAGGTCGTGAAGAAGGCGGACGCGAAGAGGCAGACCACGGCGAGGCCACCCGGGAGCCAGCCGAAGAGCGCGCGCGACACCCGCACGAGTCGTTGCGGCGTGCCCGCCTCCGCCATCAGGTAGCCGGCGAAGGTGAAGAGCGGGAGCGTCACCAGGGTCGGGCTGTCGGCGAAGCGCTCGCTGAAGACGTCGACCGCGACGCTGGTGATGGTGCCGTTGTCGGCGAAGAGGATCATCGCCGCGGCGCCGAAGATGGCGAAGAGCGGCGCGCCGAGGAAGGCGAAGACGATCAGGAGGACGACGTAGAGGGGGTCCATGTCAGCCCTCCCCCTTCTCGCTGGCCTTGTGCGCGACCGTCGGCGTGGAGCCGCCGCCCTGGGCGAGCTCGAGGAAGGCGCCGACGCCGTTCGCGAGGAGCCTGGCGCTCATCACCACGAACATGACGGGCACGATCAGCTGGAGCGCCGCCTCGGGCGTCTCGACCGGGACGCCGACCCCGGCGAGCGCCGTGCGGACGTGGCAGAAGATGCCCGGCATCTCGAGGCTCGCGTCGGCCACCTGCGCCATCGTCGCGTCGCACACGTGGAGGGGGCCGGTGTCGCCGAAGACCTCGTAGGTCGCGGGGCGCTCCTCGGCGTTGACGAGCACGGCGGCCCAGAACGCGCGGGCGAGGAAGAAGCTCACCACGGACGAGAAGAGGGCCGCGAGGCCGCGCATCAGCAGCTTCGCCTTCTTGGGCGCCAGGCGCGGCAGCAGGTCGATCCCGATGTGTCGCCCCTCGCGCGTCGCGAGCGAGGCGCCCAGGAAGGCCAGCCAGAGCGTGCCCTTCTGCAAGAACGGGTCGACCCACTCGAGGCTGGACAGCGCCGTGTTCGCCCAGTCGATCTCCGCGCCCGCGAGGTTGCGGAAGATCGCCTGGACGGAGGCGGCCAGGATCATGGAGAGCAGAAAGAGGGTCGCGAGGACCGCCTCTCCGCGTGCGATGCCCGCGTCGAATCGTTTGAGTGCCTGCAAAGCCAACGCCTCGTGAGTTTCGAGGCGCGACTGTACCCGAGACGCGCGGAGAAACGCGAGTCTCCCGCAGCCGAAGACGCCATAGAAAAAGGCCGGCCCCGAAGGACCGGCCTCTCGCGCGTTCGCGCTGGCGCTCAGCGACCGCGGGCGGCCGCCATCACGCGCTCCATGAGCGCGCGCGGGTAGAGCCGACCGGCGAGACGCTCGCGGGTCTGCCGCGCCGCGTCCTGCCACTCGCTCCGGTGAGCGCTGGTGTCCACCGCGGTGATGCCGTGGCGGGTGGTGAGCGCGCGGTAGTAGCGCCCGTCGTCGCGGCGGATGCGGCGGACGAGGGCGGTGTGCGCCTGGTCCGAGGTCTCCTGCAGCGCCGTCTGGAGGTCGGGCGGGAGCGAGTCGAACTTCTGCTTGGAGATGATCGTCGCGCCGATGAGGAAGCTGTTGGCCTGCTCGGTGACGTGCGTGACCCGGGTGTGCCACTGCAGCGCGCTCGCGGCCGTGGCCGAGGCGACCACGGTGTCGATCTGACCCGTGCTGAGCGCGGGCAGGACCTCCGGCACGCCGAGGCGGACGCCGTTGGCGCCGATGACCTCGAGGAAGGTGCCGAACATGCTGTCGTCGCGCCACACCCAGGGGCGCACGCTGCGCAGGTCCTGGGGGCGGGTGATCGGGCGGTTGGAGAAGATGCGGCCCTCGCCGACGTCGCCCCAGCCCATCAGCTTCACGCCGTTGGCCTCGAACTGCTGCGAGAACTCGTCGTTCATCGCGCTGCGCGCCCGGTCGAGCTGCTGGTAGCTCTCGACCACGCCCGGCGCCTGGAGGACGAGCACGGGGCGCACGATCAGGCTGAGGCCGGTCGAGGTGACCGCCGCGCCGTCGAGCTGCCCGATGCGGATCTTGCGCACCACGTCGCGCTCGTCGCCCTGCGAGCCGCCCGCGTAGACGCGGATCTGGAGGCGGCCGTCCGTGCGCTGACGGAGGGTGTTGTTCCACGCGTCGAAGACACGCATCCAGGAGGAGCCACGCGGCGCGAGGGTCGCGAGGCGGAGCGTGATCGTCTCCTGCGCGTCGACCGGCCGCGGGGCCGTGCCCGGCAGCAACGTGAGCCCGGCCGCGAGCAAGGCCACGAAGAAGAAGTTTCGCTTTCTCATGTCACCATCCCATGGGTCTTCCCGCGCGCGTGCCCGAACTGGACAGAGCGCGACGGGGGCAGAGGCTAGCCCGAATCCCAGCCCGATTCACGCGGTGCGATGTACGCGGTGTGATTCGCGCGTCGGACGGAGCAGGCCCCGCCCGCATTCATCAGAAGAGCTGATCGGTCCGCTGGAGCCAGCGGATCGCGCGCCGACGCGCCATGCGGTTCGTCAGGCGGGCCGTCGGCTCCGGGTCGCCACCGTCGACCACCTCGCGGAGGAGGCGGATGTAGAGGTCACGATCCTGCTGCCCCACGGCGTAGGTCCGCGCGTAGCTGACCTGCACGGTGAAGAACTTCCGGTCCGTGGCCTCGAGCGCGCGCTCGAAGTAGTCGCGCGCCGCCTCGGGGTCACCGCCGAGGGCCTCGGGGAGGCTCGCGTTGACGACGCCGAGGAAGGTCAGCCCGGAGTAATTGTAGTAGCTCGGGTCCAGCTCGACCGCGCGCTCCACGAGGGTCTTCGCGAAAGGCAGCATCAGCACCATCTCGGGGTCGTCGCGGCCCGCGTTGATGGCCGAGCCCCAGGCGTAGCCGGTCCAGAACAGCACGCCGACGTCCTCGGGCGTGGTGTAGGTGCTGTGCACGTACTCGACGAAGCCCTCGTGGCCGCCCTCGAGCGCGGCGTCGATGCCGGGGTCGCGGAGGCGCATGAGGTGGAGCCCGATGTTGCGGCCCCGCTCGTAGAGCAGCCGGGCGCGGCCGGTGAGCCGCTCCTCTTCGTCGAGGTCGCCCTCGTCCTGCGCGCGCTGGACCTCGTCCTCGATCCACCCGAAGCCGTAGGCGGTGTACGCCCGCACCAGGGTGATCCCCAGCTGCTCGTTGTCGGGGATGATCCGGAACACGCCCTCGAGCTGGAGGATGTTGCCCGGGAGAGCGTCGCCGACGAGCTCGTAGTCGAAGTGCTGCTCGAGGCCCGCGGAGGCCCTCGAGAACATGTTCGCGGTGGAGTTCGCGGTGAAGCGCGTGAGATCGCAGCCCGGGCCCAGGAGGCTGACGGCGAGCGCGATCGTGAGAGGAACCCAGAGACGGTGCGAGCGGGTCATGTCGCGTGAGTACGAAAGGTGGGGCGGGTGTGTCAATCGCATCCGCTTGACGGAGCCCGGGGCGTGCGAAATGGTGCAGGCATGGCGCGTACTCGATGGGCGGTGATCGCGGCCCTCGGAATGCTCTCCGCCCTCGCGACGCCCGGCCTCGCCGGGGCCACCGTCTCGGTCGCTCTGTCGCTCGACGAGATGGTCGATCACGCGGACCACGTGGCCCTCGTCACCTGCGAGAGCGCCCAGGCGAGCCGCGACGATCGCGGCCGGATCGTCACCGACTACGCGCTCCGCGTCGAGGAGTCGATGAAGGGGGACGGCGGCGCGACGCTGACGATGCGCAGCCTGGGCGGCGTGATCGGCGATCTCGGCATGCGCGTCGAGGGAGAGCCCCACCCCGAGCTCGGCCGGCGTTACGTCGTCTTCCTCGAGCGCCGCGGCGGGCAGCTGCGCGCGGTGGGCATGAGCCAGGGGGTCATGCCGGTGACCGAGCAGGGCGGGACGCTCACGGTCGCGCCGGGTGGCGCCGGCATGAGCCTGGTGCAGCGCGTGCGCGGCGGGCAGCTGAGCCCGGCGCCGGCCGCGCTCCTGCATCCCGAGCCCTACCTCGAGCTCCGCACGCGCATCGGCGCGCGGGTGTCCGGCGAGTGAAGCGGCTCGCGGTCGCGCTGCTGATCGTGGCCTCCGCCGCGCCCGCCTCCGCGTCGGCGTGGTGTCGCATGACCTCGAGCACGCGGCAGCCCAGCCCGGGCATGCCTTGCGTCCTCCCCGACGAGACGACCGATCCGCCCGAGCAATTCCTCGCCTGGGAGCGGCCGTGCACCGGCATCGCGCTGAGCGCGGAGGCGATGAGCGAGGACCTGAGCGAGGAGGAGCTGCGCGCGATCCTCGGCCGCTCGATCGCCACCTGGGAGGGCGTCGAGTGTGACGGCGTCGCGATCGGGGTCGACATCGCCCTCTTCGAGGAGGAGTCGGTCTGCGTCGCCCCCTTCTACCGAGACGACGGCGGCAACGTGAACGCGGTGACGTTCGTCGAGGACTGGGCCGAGCGCGGCAACGATCCCGCGGCCTTCGCGCTGACGACGGTCTGGCATCGCCGCAGCACGGGGGAGATCCTCGACGCCGACATGGAGGTCAACGAGCAGCGCGGCCCGTACGGGGTCTGCCCCGTCGACGGCTGCGTGGACCGGCGCACGGTCGATCTGGAGAACGTCTTCACGCACGAGCTGGGTCACTACCTCGGGCTCGCGCACTCCACGGAGGCGGAGGCGACGATGTTCGCGTCGGCGGTGGCGGGCGAGACGCTCAAGCGCGACCTCGCGGCCGACGACGTGGCGGGGATCTGCGAGGTCTATCCGCCCGGGACGCCCGAAGGCGTGTGCGACGCGACGCCCCGCGGCGGGCTCGTGCTGCACTGCGAGCCGGGCGGCTGCAGCGTGGCCGGCGCGGGCCTGCGGGCCTCCCGCGGCGCGGTCCCGGCGCTGCTGCTGGCGCTGGGCCTGATGCTCTGGCGGCGCAGGTAGCAACCCCGGCGCGCTCCCGGCGATGAGCCGTCGTCGCCACGGAGAGAGCAGTGCCCCGCAAGAAGCCCAAGAAGGTCACCCTGCCCTACCTCGAGCGCGTCGCGCTCTGGTACCTGGAGCGCTACGGCGGCACGTCCGAGCGCGTGCGCCGCGCGCTCGACAAGCGCGTCCGCGCGAGCGTCGAAGAGCACGGCACCGATCGAGAGGAGGGGCGCGCGATGATCGAGGAGGTCATCACGAAGCTGCGCCGCCTCGGCTACCTCGACGACGCCAAGTTCGTCCTCTCGCGGGTGCGCACGCTGCGCGATCGCGGCAAGAGCGCGCGCGCGATCCGCTGGACGCTGATGCGCCAGGGCGCGGACGGCGCGCTGGTGGACGAGGCGCTCGAGGGAGAGGGCACCGACGATCTCTCGGCCGCCGAGGCGTTCGCGCGCAAGCGCCGCATCGGCCCGCACCGCGACCCGGAGAAGCGCGCGGAGATGCGCGAGAAGGACCTGGCGAAGCTCGCCCGCGCGGGCTTCTCGTACGACATCGCGCGCCGCGTCCTAGGCGACTGAAGAGCGCGAGCTGTCCACCGTCGCGTGCGCCGCGAGCGCACCCCCCGGCACCCAGAGCGCGCCCCCCAGCTCCCAGAGCGCGCCCCCCGCCTTCCAGAGCGCGCCCCCCGGCTCCCAGAGCGCGCCCCCCAGCTCCTCGACCTGTTCCCCCGGCTCCGGCGCCGAGAGGGGAGCTGGGGGAGCATCGCCGGGAGCTGGGGGAGCATCGCCGGGAGCTGGGGGAGCTTCGCCGGGAGCTGGGGGAGCGTCGCCGGGAGCTGGGGGAGCGTCGCCGGGAGCTGGGGGAGCTTCGCCGGGAGCTGGGGGAGCTTCGCCGGGAGCTGGGGGAGCTTCGCCGGGAGCTGGGGGAGCTTCGCCGGGAGCTGGGGGAGCATCGCCGGGAGCTGGGGGAGCTTCGCCGGGAGCTGGGGGAGGTGCCGGAAGCGTCGGGGACCGGGCGATCTCCTCGCCCCAGCTGCGCCGCGGCTGGTGAAGGGCGCGCGACGTGAACCGCGATCGGCCGCGCCGCATCCGCGGAGCGAGCCGGATGCGGCAGCGGCAGCGGCAACGGGGCGCGCGAGCGGCAGCGGCAGCGGATGCGCGGCAGCGGCAACCGGGCGCGCGAGCGGCAGCGGCAACGGGGCGCGCGAGCGGCAGCGGCAACGGGGCGCGCGAGCGACAGCGGCAACCGGGCGCGCGAGCGGCAGCGGCAACGGGGCGCGCGAGCGGCAGCGGCAACGGGGCGCGCGAGCGGCAGCGGCAGCGGATGCGCGGGAGCGGGAGCGGGAACGGGAGCGGGAGCGGGAGCGGGAGCGGGAGCGGGAGCGGGAGCGGGAGCGGGAGCGGGAGCGGGAGTGGGAGCGGGAGCGGATGCGGCTGCGGCTGCGGATGCGGATGCGGGAGCGGATGCGGCTGCGGCTGCGGGAGCGGATGCGGCAGCGGATTCGGTCGCGGATTCGGTCGCGGATTCCGTCGCGGATGCGGATGCGGTCGCGGATGCGGGAGCGGATGCGGCTGCGGATGCGGGAGCGGATGCGGCTGCGGGAGCGGCAGCGGATACGGCAGCGGGAACGGATGCGGGAGCCGCGGGAGCGAATGCGGGGGCAGACGGCGCACGCTCTGGGCACGCGCCGTCGCGCAGCGGCGGAGCTGATCAGCGCCTCGGGTCGGCGAGGCTCACCGGGCTGGGCATGTCGAAGACGGCGCCGAGCATCGTCCGAGAGGTGGAGCGGTCCGGGTTCGAAGCTGGGCCAGGCAGCGCGATCCAAGCAACCCTAACTGACAACAAGTCAACAAGTAAACACCGTCCCTGAGTCCTCGTTTGCGGATGCGACGGGGGGAGCACCAACGAGAAGAGCCGACCGTCCTGGGGACGATCGGCTCTCTCGGCTCACTCGGAGTCGCTGCGCTCCGCTACTCGGAGTCGCTTTGCTCCTGGATGACGAACTGGACGCGGCGGTTGCGGGCCCGGTTCGACGCGGTGATGTTCGGCACCAGGGGCTGCTCTTGGCCGTAGCCACGCGCCTCGAGGCGACCCGCCTCGACGCCGGCGCGCACGAGCCAGTCACGCACCGCCTCGGCCCGCCGCTGGGACAGGTCCTGGTTGTGCGCGCGGCCACCGCGGTTGTCGGTGTGGCCCTGGATCTCGATGCGGGTGATCTCCGGGTGCCGCATGATGACGTCCGCGACCTCCGAGAGGAGCTGGCTGCTGCTCGGGAGGATCTCGGAGCTGTCCGTCGCGAAGTTCACCTGGCGACGGATCATGATGTCCCGACGGCGAACGCGGACGAGCGAGTTGCGCGGGCGGGAGATGAGCTGGATCTCCGGGGTCGCCTCTTCACGGGCGACGACCTCGAAGGTCTCCTGCTTGATGAGGTAGTCCTCCGCCTCGACGCGCGCGGTGTAGGTGCCCGGGGGCAGCTCCTGCGCGGCGAAGGCTCCGTCGGGGCCAGCCACCAGGCTGCGGCTCGCGGGACCCGAGAGCGCGACCGTCGCGCCGCCGACCGGCGCGCCGCCCTCTCCGGTGACGCGACCGCGCACGGTGCCGAGACGCGGGAGCGCCTCGAGCTCGCAGCGGACCTCGACGTCGCCACCCTCGGCGGGCACCGTGCCGCTGCACGTACCCTCGTGGTACTCGGGGTGCGTCAGCGCCATCTGCACTTCCTCACCCGGGGTGAGCTGGAAGGTGCGGAAGCCGCCGCCCGCGTCGGTGTAGAGCGAGGTGAGCTCGCGACCCGGGAAGCCGACGACCGCGCCGGCGATCGCCGTCTCGGTGCCCTGCTCGACCACGGTGCCGACGATGCGCCCGACCGGGTCGGGCTCGGCCTCACGGACGACCTCGCGCACGACCTCGCGCTCGATCTCCTCGACCACCGGGACGGTGTCGAACGCGTAGCCGACGCCGAAGCGGACGTCGTAGGGCTCCTGCCCGCTGAGCTCGCGCACGAAGGTGTTCACGCCGGTCAGTCCGATGTCGACCGAGGCGAAGATGCTCAGCCCGCGGAGCGGCGGGGTGACCCGCACGCCGAGGGTGAGGATCTGCTCGAACGCGTCGAAGCCCTGCTTGTCGAGGCAGCCGTCCTGCCCGACCGCCGGCATGTCGGGGGTGCCGACGCCGGGGATGAACAGGCAGCTGTAGCCCTGACGGTTGGTCGGGATGTCGAGCACGTACTCGGCGATCGGCGCGATGTGGAAGTCCTCCATCACGCGGATGGGCGCCTCGACGCCGAGCGCGATGCGGAAGTGATCGACCCGGTCGATCTGCAGCGAGTAGCGCTCGACCCGCGTCAGCAGGTGGCGGTCCTCCATGCAGACGCCGAGCGTGGGATCCTCCGGGCAGGGCCGCGGGTCCGTCAGCGCGTTGTAGCGCGCGCGCTCCACCTGGCCGACGAGCGCCGAGCTGTTGTCGAACCAGTACTGGAGGTTCAAGCGGGCGATGAACGGGATGCTGTCCTCGAGCTCCCGGAGGTCGGCGGTGGCGTTCGCGCGGATGCCGAAGCTGGTGCTGTCCCCCACCAGGCCGATGTCGCCGACCGTGTTGAGGAAGCCCAGGCTCAGGTCACCGCCGAGCGTGAGCCACGGGAGATCGGTGAAGTGGTAGTAGCCCTTGACGCCGAAGACGGTGTCGCCGAGCACCTGGAAGAGGTTCGGGTCCTCCTGGGCGTTGCTGTTCGCCCAGCTCCGGAGCGAGGCGAAGATCTCGATGAAGTCGAAGGGGTTCCAGCTCATCGAGAGCGAGCCGCCGATGTGGCTATGGCTCTGGTCGTCGCCCCCGCCGGGGAGCGTCAGCCACCCGTCGGCGAAGAAGAAGTCGACGCCGAGCTGAGCCCGGAACGCCGCCGCCGCACCGGAGCCCGCGTCGACGACGTGAATGCCGCCGATCGAGCCGCCCCAGGTGTTGTGCAGCACGTGCCGCCGCTCGCGGTAGGCGTGCGCCGCCTCCCGGTCGGTCGGGGTCTCCTCCGGGGCGCCGCCAGCGCCCTCGTCGTCCACCTCGTCGAAGTCATCGGCCTCGAGGTCTCCCTCTTCCAGGCCAGTGTCCTCGTCAGCGTCGTCGTCGGAGAACGCGTCGTCCTCCAGATCACCGAACTCGTCCCCGCCGCCACCGGAGGGTTCGGCCTCGTCTTCGGTCTCGGCCGGTTCGTCGAAGTCGTCCGCGAAATCGTCGTCGAACTCGTCGAACTCGTCCTGCGCGTGAACCGGCACCGTCACCACGAACGGCACGGCCAACAGGAGACCGAGAGACAAGGAAAGAGTCGTCTTCAGGCGCATCCGATGCTCCCCGCTACTTCCCACACCGAGGGTCGACCCCCGGATTCGGCGGCCATTCATACACCGGAAGCCCTGGAATCACAAACGACTAGGCGGGCTTCCAGCTCCCTTACCGGGCGCCGATCGGTGGCCGATGGCGCACGAATCCGTCACGAGCACACTCCCTCGGTTCAGGACGTGCCCGTGGGCCGAGCTCGATGGTATGAGGTGAATGTTCCGGTCTGGGCTCCGTCCCACACCGCTCAACCCCCGATCGGCCATGACACGACTCATCTCCCGCTTCGTTCCCCGGCGCGCGCTCACCCTCGCGGGGTCCGCGCTCGCCGCCACGCTCCTCCTCGTCGCGGCGGTCGCCCAGGCGCAGGCCGCGGTGGTCGTGCGGGTGCGCACCGTCGACGGAGCCCCCGGAGAGGCGACCGTGACGCTGTCGCCCCAGGGCGACGGCGCGCCGCGCAGCTGCCGGACGGTCGAGGGGACGTGCCGGATCGAGGGCGTGCCCGCCGGGCGCTACGTGGTCACCGCCGAGCCGATCGCGGGGGGTCGAGCGCCGATCCCGCGGCCGCTCCCGATCCCGCCCAGCGGCGACGTGACGGTCTCGGTGACGTTGCGCTGAGCCCACGCCTCGCGGAGTGCACCCCGGACCGCAGCGCGTTGCACGAAGTTGGTCCCTCGGGGGCGCCTCCGTAAGTTCACGGCATGCGCCGCGTGCTCTCTCTCCCCTCGCTGTGTCTGTGCGCCCTGTTGCTCGCGTCGTGCGCCTCGGCCAGCGCCGATCCGCCGGGCGGGCCAGCCCCGTCCGATCCGGAGGGATCGGTCTCCCGAGCCGACGCGCGCGGAGATCGCCCGCGCGTCCGGTTCGCGCTCGCGCGACACCTCGAGCGCGCGACGCTGCACGACGGCGAGACCCTGCACGTGGAGCTCGGCGACGCCTCGGGGTCGCGCCACACCGCGGGCGGGTGGCTGAGCGGCTTCGGGCCGGATCGCGAGATCGCGGGGGCGCGCGCCGCCCTGACCTTGCACCGCCGCGCCCGCCTCGCGCTGCCGGGTCGGGGCGCGCCGGCCGAGCTCGCGGTGCGGCTGACGTCGTTCCGACCGGGCGCCGCGCGCCTCTATCTGGACGGCGCGGAGATCGCCACCGTCGATCTCGAGCCGGAGCGGTGGACGACGACGCGGGTCGCGCTCACCGAGGCGCAGCTCTCGGTCGGCGAGCACGAGCTGCTGCTGCGCATGGACCGCAGCCAGACCGTCGAGGGCGTCGGGCGCGCGCGCCTCGCGGTGGACTGGGTGAGGCTGGGGCCGGGCGGCGGAGAGCCCGGCGACGCGCGGCCCGGCGCGCTGGAAGAAGAGGGCATCCCCACCCTGCGCATCCCCGCCGGGTGGCGCGTCAGCCAGTCCATGGTGCCGCCGGAGGGCGCGCGGCTGCGCGGGGTGGCGCGCGACGGCGTGCTCGAGATCTGGGGGCGCGGGGAGCAGGGGGACGCGACGCGCCTCGGGCGGGTGGACGCCAGCCGTGGTCCGCGGCGCTTCGACGTGGATCTGGCGCGCGTGGCCGGGGACTACTTCGAGGTCGAGCTGCGCGCGGAGTCCGCGGTCCGGCTCTATCAGCCCGCGATCGTCACGCTCGACGGCGGCGCCCCCACCCACGTGCGACGGCCGCGCCACGTGCTGGTCTACTTGATCGACACCCTGCGCGCCGATCGCCTGGGGGCGTACGCGCCGCAGGGCCGCGTGCACACGCCGGGGCTCGACCGCTTCGCGCGGGGCGCGGCGACCTTCGTGCAGGCGCGCGCGCAGGAGAACTGGACCAAGCCGAGCGTGGCGACGCTGATGAGCTCGCTCCTGCCCTGGGAGCACACGGCTTTCGCGGACGCCTCCGAGGTCCCCCGGACGGTGCGCTTGATGCCGGAGATCCTGAACGAGCGCGGCTTCGCGACCGCTGGGTTCGTGGCCAACGGATACGTCTCGCGGCGCTTCGGGTTCCGCCGCGGCTGGGATCATTGGCGCAACTATATTCGCGAAGGTCGACGAACTCGCGGCGAGCTCGTCGCGGCGGACGCGCTCGCCTGGCTCGACCAGCGCCCGGCCGATCAGCCGTTCTTCCTCTACGTGCACGCGATCGACCCGCACGTGCCCTATCGCCCGCCCGCGCGCTACGTCGAGATGTACGACCCGGACCCGTACCGCGGGCCGGTCGACTTCTCGCGCGACGCCACGCTGCTCGAGCGCATCAAGACGGGCGGGCTGCGGCTGAGCGAGCGTGATCGGCGCCACCTCGTGGCGCTCTACGACGGCGAGGTCAGCTACCAGGACGCGCAGCTCGCCTCGATCCTGGACGGGCTCGAGCGGCGGGGGCTGGCCGACGAGACGATGGTGGTGATCACCGCCGATCACGGCGAGGAGCTCTTCGATCACGGGAGCGTCGGCCACGGACACAGCCTCTACGACGAGCTGGTGCGGGTGCCCCTCCTCGTGCGCGTGCCCGGCCTGCCGACCCGGCGGGTCGACGGCTCGGTCGGGCTGGTCGACGTGTTGCCCACGGTGCTCGATGTGCTCGGGGAGCCCATCCCCGACGATCTCAGCGGCCGCTCGCTCCTGCCCGCGCTGCGGGGCGACGGCGAGGGCGCTCCGAGCTTCTCGGTGTCGGGCTTCATGGAGCACTGGCGCAGCGTCGCGTCCGGGCGGTTCAAGCTCGTCGCCCGATCGCGGGGGCGCTACGCGCTCTTCGATCTGGAGGCCGACCCGGGCGAGACCCACGATCTCTCCGACGAGAGGCCGCGTACGCTCGCCTACATGCGGGGGCTGCTGGGCCTGGCGCTCAGCGAGACGCGCGACGGCGCGCACCGGCAGCGGCGGAGACCGCGCCATCGCCCGTCGCGCGCCGCGGTGGACGACGAGCTCCGCGCGCAGCTCGAGGCGCTCGGCTACGTCGGCACGTCGCGGCGCGATTGACCCTGGCGAGCAGGCCGCGTCGAGCCGAACTCAGAGATCACCGCGCGCCGCAGAGAAGCCTGCTCGATTCGCGGGCAGGGGCACGGGCAAGGGGCTGGCTGGCTGACGAACGCGAGCGTTCTTCGGCAGCCAGCGGGTCACTGCTGGTCTTCGGGGAGCTCGACCTGCGCGGTCTCGTCGTCGTGCGAGAGGGCGTGGTCCGGCAGCTCGCCCAGATCGACCTCGCGGGTTGCGGCCTCGACGGGCGGCGCTTCATGGCCCTGCTCGTCGAAGCCCTCACCCGCCGTCAGGTCCTCGAAGGCGCCCTCGTCGACGTCGAGGCCTTCGCCTTCGACCGTCTCGGCCTCGTACACGTTGGCGTCGGCGTCGACCTCGAAGTCACCCTCGAAGCTGGCCTCCTCTTCGCCCGCGTAGCCCTCCGCCGCGTAGCCCTCGGCCTCGCCCGCGTCGTCCACGGCGAGCGCCTCGTCCACGCCGAGCGCGGCCGCGCCGTCGGCGTCGAACGCCTCGGCCTGGTAGCCGGCCTCGTCGTCGTACGCGGTCGGCCCCGTGCTCGCCCCGGGGGCCGCCTCGGCGAACGCCTCGGGGGCCGCGTGCGCGTCGCCCGGGCGGGGCGCGGGCGAGACCCTCAAGGTCGGGTCGAGCTCGGGGCGCGGCGGCGCGGGAGGCTGCGGCAAGCCGCCGCCCGCGGCGTACTGGAAGTAGCCGCTCGAGGGGCTCGGATCCGGCCGGAGCGCCGGCTCGGGCGACCACGTCGCCTGCAACATGCGGCGGCTCAGGGTGGCGCCGTTCGCGTGGGGTGAGGGCAGCTGCCCCGGCGCGCTGGGCGGCGGGAGGTCGTAGATGTTCGACTCCTCCGGGGCCGTGAGCGTCGGCGCCGCCTGGGCGGGAGCGGGCTGGTAGTCCGCGTCCGGTGCGACGTCCTCGGCGATGTCGGAGACGTCCTCCGGCATGTCGCCGAACTGGGTGGCGTCGCCCTCTTCCCAGTCCGCGGCGGCGGCGGGCGCGGCCTCGGCGTACTCGCCCGCGTCCGCGTAGTCGGCGGCGTCCACGGCGACCGCGTCGTCGACCGGCACCGCCTCCGCGAGTGCCTCCTCCGGCTCGGCCAGCGGCTCGGCCATCATCGCGTCGAGCCCGTCGTCGGCGAGCGCCGCGGCGCCCTCCGCCTCGGACAGCTCGTCGAAGCTCACCGCCTGGGTCGCCTCGCCGCCGAACTCATCCTCGGGCGCGGCGACCGGGACCTCCATCGCGACGTCCATCGCGACGTCGGCCTCCGCCGCCGCGACGGGGATGACCTCGTCGGAGCCGGCGTACGCCATCTCCTGGGCTTCCGCCTCGGCGTCGATGGGCTCGTCGGGAAGATCGACCTCACCCGTCTGCGGCTCCTCCCCCATCTGCGCGGCGCGCACCTGGAGGATCCGCTCGAAGTAGATCTGGGCCATCTCCTCGAACTGGAGCGAGTCCATGACGACGTCGAAGCGGTGCTCGGGCTCGCGCTCCTCACCGTTGTCGTAGGACCCTGTGCACCGGCCGAGGCCGGACAGGGCGGCGCTGCCATCCGCGAGGGTGACGGCGAACTGGACCCATTCCCCCTCGGGCACGACGTCGCCGTGCGGGAGCATGAGGCGCTCGTCGTCCACACGCGACGCGAAGTTCTCGGCCAGCTCGGAGATGTCGTTGAAGGGCGTGGGGACGCTGATCGCGTAGCTCATGTCGCTGCGTTGCTCCGGACCGTAAGTCTACCGATCCTCATCGGGGATCGGGCGGGTTTCTCCGTCGCCGAGGAGCTCCTCGACGCGACGCTCGGCCGCGTCCAGGCGCTTGGCGCCGGCGCGCGACAAGCGAATTCCCTCCTCGAACACGGTGAGGGAGTCTTCGAGAGGGAGCTCCCCACTCTCGAGCCGTTCCACGACCTCTTGGAGACGCGCCAGGATCTGCTCGAAGGAAGGCTCGGACTGGTTCGACTCGGGTTGGCTGCCTTCGGGGGGAACCAAGGACGCACCTCCACCGCGCGACGATGCCGCACGGAGTGCTCGGTGGTCAACCGTGATGCCGTTTCAGAGCCCCGCGCCGAGACGGATCTGGAACAGGTCGAAGGCGGCCCCGTCCATCTCCCAGCGCTGATAACCCAGCGCCGCGTGGAGGTGGAGGTTGCGGAAGAGCCGCAGCGCGAGCCCCAGCTCGAGCCCCGCGCCGCCAAAACCGTGGATCACCGTGCTCTCGAAGCGCTCGCCCACGAGGCCTCCGAGAGACACCACGAACGAGATGTGCGGCACGAGCGGCTCCAGCCACTCCGTCAGCTGAAAGCCGATCTCCAGCCCCGCGATCGCCAGCAGATCGTCGCCGCCGAGGCTGTAGTCCCGCGCGCCCACCTCGCCGCGCACCGCCAGCCGGAGCTCCGTGACGGGCGTCTGCACGAAGATGGACAGATCGGCGAGGTGCGCGTCGCCGCCGCCGTACCCGTCCGCGAGCTTCAGGTAGCCGTAGCCGAGCTGGATCTGCGGGCCGACCCAGGCGACGCCGGGCTCCGAGGGGGGCTCGGCGGGCGGCTCGGGCTCGGGCGCGCGCGTCTGCGGTCGGCCGAGCCGGCGGCCCATGCCGAGGCTCGGCTGGGCGGCGACCGGCGCGGCGAGCCCGGCGAGGAGGAGCACCACGAACAGCCGCACCAGCGTCACGACTCGGGTCCGATCTCGACCTGCGCGATCATCGCGTCGACCTCGGCGGTGTCGAGCGGCGGGGTCGCGGCGAAGGCGAGGCGGACGAGCCGCCCGCCGTCGACCGCGGCGACCACGACCCGGAAGTAGCGCTCGATGGGGTCGCTCCGACGGGTCAACAGCTCGAGGCCGCGGGCCCCGTCCGCGAGGGCGACCGCGCGCGGCCCGAAGAGGATCGCCTCTCCACGTGCCCGCGCGGAGGCGAGCTCTCGCTCGATCCGCTCCGTGGGCGCGCCGGGCTCGACCGTGACGTTGAGCTCGAACTTGCCCTCCCCGGCGTCCAGGCCCGCCGTGGCCATCAGGGTGGACTCGATGCGCAGGAAGGCGCTCGTGCCGCTGCCGTCGACCAGCCCCCAGGGCGGCTCGAGGTAACCCACGCGGTACTCGCCGGTCTCCGGGGCGTACCAGGTGAGCCGGCTGGCGGGGTCTTCGCCGGACGGCGCGCAGGACGCGAGCCACGGCGCCAGCGAGAGAGCCGCGATCACGAGGAGCCGTCGGCGGAGCACGCCCCACTGTGCGCGGGGCGAGTCCGGTTCGCAAATCGCCTCCACGCTCACAGCCGCACGTCCACCTCGGCCACGCCGTGGGGGAGATCCGGCACCAGGACGGCGCCGTCGCCGAGCGCGGGGACGCGCAGCCAGCGCCCGTCGGGCAGCATCACGTCGACCACCAGCGTCTGGCGCGGGGCGAGGCCGGGCGCCGTCACCACCCGCACGTAGAGCAGCTCCTCGCCGGTCACGTACGTCGGCGTCGCGCGTCCCTCGCCCGTCGCCTCGTACAGGGCCGCGCGCACCGCGTCGTTGGGCTCGACCCGGGCCCGCGACCGGGCCGACTCCGCCGCCTCCGGGACGTGGAGCGAGCCGAGCGCGCGCGCGGCGGCGAGCCGCACGGACGGGTTCTCGTCCTCGAGCGCCGCGACCAGCGCGCGCCAGGCGCTCGACTCTCCGGCTCGCGCGAGCGCGAGCGCGGCGCCGGCTCGAACCCGCGGCCGCGGGGCGCGCAACGCCCGGCGCATCGCGCGGCGCGCGCGGCGTCGAGTCCGGGGCGCCGCCTCGTCGAGCGCGGCGGCCGTGAGCCACAGGGCCTCGGGCGCGGTGGCCGCGTCCCACCAGCGCGCGTCGATGCGCGCCGGATCCACCCGCGCTCCGACCGCGAGCGCGGCGAGGGCCATCGCGCGGAACGCCGTCGGATCCCGCTCACCCGGGAGTCGACGCGCGAGCGTGGGGGCCAGCTCGGAGGCCGCCGCTCCGAGCAGCTGCACGCCCAGGGCGGCGTGGGCGCGCTCCTCGGCCTCGGCCGACGCGAGGCCCGCGGCGAGCCGGTCGAGCACGGACGCGTCTCCGCCGAGCGCGGCGATCGTCGCGCCCCGCACGCCGCTCCGGGCGCGGAGGTGACCGCGCGCCCGCCGCACCATCGACGGCGTGATCGACGCCTCGTGCCGACGGATCGCGAGCGACAGCGGGAGGTCGAAGCCGCCGTCGGTGGCGGTCTCGGCGCGCGTCAGGAGCGGCCCGACCCCGGCGCCCTCGGGCAGCCGCGCCAGGGCGTCCGCGGCCGCGTCGCGCGTCGCTCCGTCCAGCAGGGAGATGAGCACGGGCGCGAAGGCGGCGTCGGGCGTGCGCAGGACGCCGTCGATCGCGACGCGCCGCAGCAGCGCGGGGGTGTCGTCGGCGATCAGGAGCGCCGAGACCGCCGGGGCCGCCTCCTCCGGGGCGATCCGGATCCAGGCGCCGAGGGCCGAGGCGCGCTGCTCGGAGGGCCCGCGCTCGGCGAGCGCGCGGATGGCCGGCGCGTGGGCGGGCTGACCGAGCGCCCCGAGCGCGTCCAGCGCGGCCGCCACCACCGCGGGCGCCGGATCCTCGAGCAGCGCGACGAGCGCGGCCGCGGCGCGCTCGTCGCGCAGGGTCCCGAGCGCGGCCACGATGGCGACGCGCTGCACGGGCGGGGCCCCCTGGAGGCCCCTCACGAGCGGCGCGGTGGCGCGCGCGTCTCCGATCGCGCCGAGGGTGTGCGCGGCCTGCGCCGCGGCGACCGGCGTACCGAGGGCGCGGATGAGGTGCGGCACCGCGGGGGCGCCGATCCGCGCGAGCGCCTCCGCCGCCGCGTCCCCCGAGTCGGCGGCCCCCAGCCACTCCACGAGGATCCGCGTGGAGCGCTCGCCGCCGATCGCGCCGAGCGTGGCCAGGGCGGCGCCGCGATCCTCGCGCCCCCAATCCGAGAGGTGTCCCGCGAGCGACTCCACCGCCGCCTCGTCGCCGCGCCGCGCGAGCGCCTCGAAGAGGGCCCGACGGACGCGCAGATCCTCCTCCACGTCGAGGGCCTCGAGCAGGGCGGCGACGGTGCGACGCGGCTCGCCGCGCCGGGCGAGCTCCCGCGCCGCGGCCGCGCGCACGTCGACGTCCGGGTGGCGCAGCGCGACCCGCGCCGCCGGGCCCACCAGGTGACCCGTCCATCGGCGCGGCTCGGGCGCCTGCGCGGAGACGGCGACGCAGAGCAGCCAGGTTCCGAGCGCGGCGAAGGCCCCGAGTCGCATCGCCGGCGAGGGTAGCAGGCCGTCGACGCGGAGGCGTCTTCGGAGGGCGCCCGCGGCGCGCGGCCAGGATCCCCCTCGACGTGGACCTGAGGAACGGGGTAAATTCCTGCAGCGTGGGGCGTGAGGGCTCCGCGCCATTCGGGGTGGGCCATTCGGGGTGGCGGGTGACAGGTGAGCATCGTGGCTGAAAAAGGGGGGAGCGGCCGAGCCGCGCCCGCCGGTGGCCCGGTCGACGCGAGCGACGACGCGCCCGCGACGTCCGGCGTCGAGCCCGCGGCCACCGCCCCCGAGACGCCCGCTGCCGAGACGCCCGCTGCCGATAGGCCCGCTGCCGATACGAAGGCGGCCGCCACCAAGACCATGCCCGGCAAGGGCCCCGATCCCTTGATCGGGCGGGTCGTCAACGATCGTTTCCGCATCGTGTCGATGATCGCCCGCGGGGGGATGGGCAAGGTCTACCGCGCCGAGCAGGCGCCGCTCGGGCGCGAGATCGCGCTGAAGGTCCTGAACCCGAACTACAGCGGCGACAGCGACCCGGAGTTCCACAAGCGCTTCTTCCTCGAGGCGTCCACCTGCTCGAAGCTGACCCACCCGAACACGGTCACGATCTTCGACTACGGGCGCAGCGACGACGACATCTACTACATCGCGATGGAGCTGCTCGAGGGGCGCACGCTCCATCGCGCGCTCCGCGACGAGGGGCCGATGGAGCCCGCGCGGGCGATGCACGTGGCGCGGCAGATCTGCCGGTCGCTCCGCGAGGCCCACGCGCTCGGGGTGATCCACCGCGACCTGAAGCCGGCCAACGTCTACCTGATGAAGCACGGCGACGAGAGCGACTTCGTCAAGGTGCTCGACTTCGGGCTGGTGAAGGACCTCGACGCGACGGGCGAGGACCTCACGCAGACCGGCCTGTTCATGGGCTCGCCGAAGTACATGAGCCCCGAGCAGATCCGCGGCGAGAAGGTCGACGCGCGGGCCGACGTCTACGCGCTCGGCGTGATCCTCTACGAGATGCTGACGGGCGGCGTGCCCTTCGATCGCCCCAACTCGGTCAACATCCTGATGGCGCACGTGCACGAGGCGCCGCCGCCGATGGACTCGACGCCGCCCGCGCTCGAGCAGGTGGTGCTGAAGGCGCTCGCGAAGGCGCCGGAGGATCGCTTCGACAGCATGGACGCGATGCTCGCGGCGCTGAAGGGGCTGGCGAGCGACGCGGGGCTCTCCGTCACGCACAGCACCGAGATCGGCGTGAGCGGCGAGATCGGCCCCCTCGGGATCACGGGCCGCTACGACGCGGCGGCCGGCGAGGGCGCGCCGACCATCCAGGGCGCCGTGCCGTCCGGAGCCGCGCAGCTGGGAGCCGAGCCCGGGATGCAGGCCTCCGGCGCCTATCCGCACGCGCAGCCGGTCGAGCCCCCCAACCGCACCCCGTGGGTGTTCGCGGGGCTCGGCGTGCTCGCGCTCCTCGGCGCCGGCGTCGTCGCCTGGATGACCCGACCTCCGGAGCCCGTCGCGCCGACGCCTCCGCCGACGCGTTCGATCCCGGCGGCGCAGACCGACACGCAGGGCACCTCCGCGACCGCGCCCCCCACGGTGACCACGACCCTCGTCGTGCTGCGATCCGAGCCCCCGGGCGCCACCGTGACGGTGGACGATCGCGAGTACGGCCCCACCCCCGCCGACGTCGAGTGGACGGGCGCCGACGCCGAGCGCGGGCGCCAGATCACGTTCCTGTTCAGCCTCGAGGGACACCGGGACTACTCGGTGACCCGCGTGATCACGGGCGACCGACTCGAGGTGGACGCGGAGCTCGAGGCCATGCGCACGCGGGTCATCCGCCCCAACCGCCGACGCATCCGGCGGGGCAATCGACGCGGCGACGGCGACGAGACCGGCGGGCCGGTGAAGGGCTACAAACTGGACCCCTACTGAGGGGTTGCTCGAACATGTGAGGCGAGGTCGGGGGGCAGATGAAATCAGGGCAGCCTGGCGGAATTCGCGAACGGTGGGGGTGGGCTCGGCCCGTCGCAGCGCTTGGCTGCGTGGCGGTGCTGCTCACGAGCGCGCCGCTGCGCGCCGACGTGCGGACCGAGGCGCGGCGCCACTTCCGCGCGGGCATGGCGCTCATCGCGGAGGGCAACGTCGACGAGGGCGTCGCGGAGCTGCAGGAGGCCTTCGAGATCCTCCCGCACCCGAACGTGCTCTACAACATCGGCCGCGCGTACGCGGAGTCGGGCCGGTACGAGGAGAGCATCCAGTACTTCGAGACCTACCTCGAGAGCGATCCTCCCGACCGGGCCGAGGTCAACGGCTACCTCACGGCGCTCCGCGCGCGCATCGCCGCGGTCCAGGCGCGTGAGTCCGAGGAGCCGGAGACGACCGAGCCCGAGGTCGTGGAGGCGCCGGCGGTCGAGACCGCGCCCGTGGCGAGCGAGGAGGAGATCGCGGCGCTCGAGGACTCCGCGACGCAGATCGAGGCGCTCGCCGAGTCCGCCCAGAGCGACGCGCTCCGGGATCGCGCCGACCGCCTGCGCGCGCTGGCCGCTGCGCTGCGCGAGCGTCGCATCGCCGCCCAGACCTCCGAGACGACGGAGACCACCGAGACCACCGAGGCGACCGCCGAGGGCGAGACGGTCGCGGACGCCGCGAGCGAGGGAGAGGCGGCGGCGGAAGCCGAGGCGCTCGAGCTGGGTGAGCAGCGCGAAGGCGACACCTACGAAGAGCAGGTCGTCTCCTCCTCGCGCGCGGCCCAGAACCCGCTCGACGCGCCGAACTCGACCACCATCATCACCGCGCAGGACCTCCGGCTCTCGGGCTTGCAGGTCATGGGCGAGTCGCTCCGCCGCGTGGCGGGCGTCGAGTTCATGATGACGAGCCCCGGCGACGTGCAGGTGTCCATCCGGGGGTTGAACCAGCGCCTCTCGAACCGCGCCATCGTGCTCATCGACGGGCGCTCGGTGTACCTCGACTTCCTCGGGACGACGCTCTGGGACCTCATCCCGATCTCGATGGAGGACGTCGAGCGGATCGAGGTGATCCGCGGCCCGGCGTCCGCGCTCTACGGCGCCGACGCCTTCACCGGCATCGTGAACATCATCACCCGGCCGATCGGCGAAGGGCGCTCCTTCATCAGCGCGGGGGTCGGTGACCATGGCCAGTACCGCGTGGCGACCACGGTGACCCAGCGCGTCGACCGGCTGCGCTTTCGCCTCGGTGGCGGCTGGTCGGAGTCCGACCAGTACTCGCGCTTCGTGGGCCCGAACCGCGTCGACGTGACGCCCTTCGCGGACGACGCCGAGGTCGGCCGCCGTCGCCTCTACTTCCGCGGCGACGCGCAGCTGCGCATCGCGGACGGCTACTCGATCACCGCGGGCTCGGCCGTGGCCAGCGGCGATCGCGCGTTCCAGGGCCTGAGCCGCCTCCGCGAGCTGTTCCTGACGGACGCCATCTTCACGCAGACCTACCTGCAAGCCCAGACCGCGTTCGGCCTGAGCGCGCGCGCCTTCTGGAACCACTTCACGACCGACTACGGGCTCGTCGGGGTCCGCGAGGGTGGGCTCGACAACGCCCAGCGCGGCCGCGTGAACCGACAGGACATCATCGACGTCGAGCTGGTGTACTCGACCGAGTTCGACATCGTCGACGGGCTCAACAACGCGATCATCGGCGGCGTCGGCTACCGCTTCAAGGAGGTCGACTGGGACTGGCTGCGCGACCCGGTGACCGGGATCCAGACGCAGACGCAGAACCACTTCAACGTCTTCCTGCAGGACACCCTGCGCATCGACGACGTGCTCCAGATCGTGCTCAGCGCGCGCCTCGATCAGCACCCGCTGCTGTCGGAGCCGCAGATCTCGCCGCGCGGCTCGGTGGTCGTGCACCCCACGCCGAAGCAGAGCATCCGGCTGACGGCGGGCACCGCGTTCCGGAGCCCGACCTTCCTCGAGTCGTACCTGTTCGTGCCGAACGCGACCCCGCTCCGGGGCGTGACGGCCTTCGGCCTCGGCAACCCGACCCTGAACCCCGAGCGCATCGTCTCGGTGGAGCTCGGCTACATGCTGCAGGAGTCGGAGTACTTCGCGCTCGAGCTCAACGGCTACTACAACCTCGTCTTCGACCAGATCCTGCTGTCGCGGAACACGGCCTTCCGGCTCTACGACTTCCGCAACGATCCGCGGATCGCCTACGACCCGGATCTGGCGGCCTTCCCGCTCGGGCAGCTCCAGTTCGACAACGAGGAGGCGGACTTCCAGCAGCTCGGCGGCGAGATCGGCGTGCGCGTCTACCCCGTCGACGGCCTCGACATGTACGCCAACTACGCGATCCACGAGACGACCCCGCTCGGCGAGCAGGCCCTCGCGGGGCGAGAGCTCGACTCCCGCACCAGCGCGCACAAGGTGAACGCGGGCGTGCAGTATCGCTCCCCGTTCGGCCTGGACCTCGCGGTGGACTTCAGCTTCGTCAGCGACCAGGTGTGGGTCGAGCAGGTGCTCGACACCGAGCGCGGCGGCACCGCCTTCGAGACCTTCTCCTTGCCTTCGTACGCGGTCCTGAACGCGCGCATCGGCTACCGACTCTTCGACGACCAGCTCGAGCTCGCCGTCACCGGCACGAACCTCCTCATGGCGCACCGCGAGCATCCCTTCGGACAACGAATGGACCGGCGCTTCATGGGCCACGTCACCTTCCGGTACTGAGCCATGCATCGTCTCATTCACATCGCCACGCTCCCGCTCCTCCTCCTCGCGCTGGGCTGCGACCCGCCCGAGACCGACACCGGCGGCTCCGCCCCCGAGGTCACCGGCCGCATCGAGGGGACGGTGCTCTACGCCGGCCCGCGGCCGGAGTGCGACTACGACGGCGACAGCGCGACCGCGGTGCGCGGCAACGTCGTCCTGCTCGCGTTCTTCTCCGACAACCCGCCGCCGCCGTCGGGCACGGCGACGAGCGCGGAGACCCTCCTGCTCATCCCCGGACGCGACATCTTCCAGCTCGCGGACTGCCTCCCCGCCGAGCCGACGCCCGAGGAGCAGCGCGTCGTCCTCACCCGCTCGGTGGACTTCAGCTGGCCCGACATCGCGCTGGCGGATGGGCGCGGGGCGACGGTCGACTACCAGATCCGCGGCTTCTACGACCGCGACGAGGACTTCAACCCGTTCTTCTCCGTGCGCCGCCTCGCGACGCGCGGCGACAACGCGGGTGGCGCCTTCGTGAACACGGCGGAGGTCCCGCCGCAGTTCGCGCGCATCACGTTCGGCAGCGTGCAAGACCAGCCCGATGGCGAGGTCGTGCAGGGCGTCGCGGTCACCCTGGGCGCGCTCGTGAACACGGAGCTGCCCGCGTCGCGGCTCGGCGACACGAGCCGGGGGCTCAGCTCGGAGGCGCGGCTCCCGACGACCAGCGACGACGTGATGCGTGAGACCCAGCTCTGGCAGCTCACCGAGACCCGCCTGCGGCTGATCGATCCCGAAGCGGACGACTGGGTCGCCACCCTCGACGCGGCCGGCATGTCGATCAACCCGCATCCCTCGGGCTTCGCGTGGTTCATCCTGCCCGTGGACGCGGATCGCGACGGGTTCCAGGACCCGCACCCCGTCCTCGGGGCCACCGCGGGCGTGATGTGGAATCACCCCGTGGTGATCATGCGGCGCGCGCGGAACCCGATCGAGCTGCGCGCGGGCGTGCCGGACGCGGTCATCGTCGCCACGACCCGTCCAAGCCAGACCGGCTCCAAGGACACCTTCGATCCCAGCATCGACATCGCCGTCCCGCCCATCGTCGCGGTGAACCTCGACCCGACGAACCCCGTCTGCAACATCCCCTACATCACGCCGGGCAACCTCGCGGAGATCTACGAGCGCATCCCCGTGGACTGCCAGGAGATCCCGACCGGAAACTACGACGTGAACGTCCTGTCGGGGATCGCGGGAGGCCAGGCCATCGACTTCCGCGCGCAGGTCGTCGAGGAGAACCCGGGCCTCCCGGACAGCGTGGTCGACGGCATCGTGCGCGGCCGGACCGACAACGACTGGGTGATCGAGGGCGGGTCGTTCTCGAGCCAGGCGTGGTCGATCCCGAACGAGCTCGGCTGCCCGGACCCGGTGTATCGCCCGAACGCGCTCGACGAGGAAGGCAACCCCATCGCGGTGAGCCAGCTCGACGAGGACCCGTTGACCGGCTGCGGCGACCCCCGCGCCCCGCTCGGCGGGTGCGACGACTCGATGACGCTCCAGCAGTGCAGCCAGGGCCCCTCGGGGCGCTTCTCGGTCGTGGACCCGGACGGGACGAACGCTCCGTCCGCCGACGACAACTCCGACGGACACGGCATCGAGTCTTGTCAGACAACGGTGCGCGCGACGACGATGATGCCCGACAGCGTGACCTACATGGACGTCCCGGAGGCGTGCTGCGGGCCCATCGCCCATCTCTGCGGGCTGCCGCTCTGCCCGCTGCGCGACGCGGCGGTGCTCGAGGGACGCGACGGCGCCCGCGCCATCCGTGAGGTCAGCGAGCCCGGCGTGGACTTCGCGGTGGGTGAGGACGGCACGATCACGCCGCTCTGCACGCCGTTCCTGATGCCCGCGAGCTGCTGTCGCTGATCGGGGGTCCCATCGCCGCGGGGCGGTTGCGCGCGGCGGGAATTGCTCCAGCATGGGGCCGGCGCCATGAGCGACGTTTCAGGCACCCACAACTCGGCCGACTCCGGCGCCGCCCACCCGGGGACCGTGGTCACCCCCGGGAACCATGACGGGGTGCACCTTGGCCACCGCGCGCTGCTCGCCGCGGCGCGGGAGCTCGGCGCGCACGTCACCGCGCTGACCTTCGACCCGCACCCTGCGATGGTGCTGGCGCCGTCGAAGGCCCCGCCCCTCCTGACGACCCCCGCCCGGCGCGCGGCGCTCCTGAAGAAGCTCGGCGCCGACGCCGTGGAGATCCTGGCGTTCGACGAGGAGCTGGCCGCGATGCGCCCCGAGGAGTTCGTCCGACGCGTGATCGGCGAGCGGCTGCACGCGAGCGGCGTCGTGGTCGGCCCGGACTTCCGCTTCGGCAAGGGTCGCGCGGGCGACGTCGACACCCTGCGCGCGCTGGGCTCCGAGCGCGGGTTCGAGGTCCGCACGGTCGGCCCCGTGCACCTCGACGGCGACGTCGTCAGCTCCACGCGCATCCGCAAGCGCGTCGCGCTCGGAGACGTGGAGGGCGCGACCCGCCTCCTGGGTCGCGTGCACGACGTCGGCGGCACGGTCGTCCAGGGCGACCAGCGCGGCCGCACCATCGGCTTCCCGACCGCGAACCTCGACTGCGAGCGCGTGCTGCTGCCCGCCGACGGCGTCTACGCGGTGGTGATGCGCGTCGGCGAGACCTTGCACCGCGGGGTGGCCAACCTCGGCGTGCGTCCGACCTTCGCGGCCGGCCGATCGGTGGAGGCGCATCTCTTCGACTTCGACGCCGACATCTACGGCGCGACCGCGCGCGTGGGTTTCGTCCAGCGAATCCGCGGCGAGCAGAAGTTCTCCGGGCTCGACGCGCTCAAGGCCCAGATCGCCCTCGACGCGGACGCGGCCCGCGCCGCGCTCGACGCGGCCGACCCGAGCGACTGGCAGCTCGTCTGAGCGCTCAGCCGCTGATCACCCACTCGAGAGGCGCGCCGGTCGAATCACAGCGGACCGCGACGTGGTGGCCCCAGAACAGGTCCCCGTCGTCGAAGTCGATCACGGCCGCGTCCGCCTCCAGGCTCAGATGCGTCGGAGTGAGGCGTGCACAGAAAGCGGCCGCCGTGATCGGCCCCGCTTCGACGTCGGCGTAGCCCTCGACGTGCAACTCGAGCCCCTCGCGCGCGGCGAAGCGCCGGGCGCCGTCGACGACCTCTTCGAGCCGCGACGGGAGCCAGGCGTGCGCCCGGAGACGCTCCGCGACCTCCTCCGGCCCCGCGTCGGCGACAGCGAGCGTCACCGACAGCCCACCGACCGACAGCGGCCGCTCGCACACATAGCTCGCGAGGTCGTGGGCCCAGCGGAACGCGCCGAAGGGCAACCGCACGACCCTCACCGGCGTCGTTCGTACGCGCTGGGCCGCGACCGCCTCCAGCCGAGCCAGCAGCGACGGCTCGAGCAGCGATCGCGCCCAAGGAGGCATCCCGTCGAGCACCGCCCCAGCGCCAGCCGGCCCTGCGTCGATCGCCGCGCGCACCTCCTCACGAGCCGCCGCGAGCGCAGACGACCGCACCGACTCCAGCTCCTCCGCCGACGCGACCCGCCCCCCGATCATCCCGCCCTGGACCTGTTCGAGCGCAGCGATCGCCGCCCTCAGCTCGCTCGGCATCCCTCCTCGCCCACGCATCACGCAAGCCTACTCGCCCTCGAGCACGCGAAGCGAGCCGCCCACCATCCCGCAGAGCGAGCGCAGCGAAGCGAGCGCCGTCCACCCCGCAGAGCGAGCGCAGCGAAGCGAGCGCCGTCCATCTCGCAGAGCGAGCGCAGCGAAGCGAGCGCCGTCCATCCCGCGGAGCGAGCGCAGCGAAGCGAGCGCCCGTCCATCCCGCAGAGCGAGCGCAGCGAAGCGAGCGCCGTCCATCGCGCAGAGCGAGCGCAGCGAAGCGAGCGCCCGTCCACCCCTAGAGCGAGCGCAGCGAAGCGAGCGCCCGTCCATCGCGCAGAGCGAGCGCAGCGAAGCGAACGCCCGTCCATCGCGCGGAGCGAGCGCAGCGAAGCGAGCGCCCGTCCATCGCGCGGAGCGAGCGCAGCGGAGCGAGCGCAGCGAGCGCCCGTCCATCCCGCGGAGCGAGCGCAGCGAAGCGAGCGCCCGTCCATCCCGCCAGGGCGGCCAGCTTTCGCGAAGCGAAAGCGCGAGCCGCGGGGGCCCCAGCGCCCCGTCGCTGGGGTCGGCGTGGGAGCGCGCGGAGCGCGCGAGCCGCCGTAGTCGGGAGGGGGGCCCCATTGGCGCTTCGCCCAATGGGGGGAGGGCCTGCGTTCAGGCCCTCCTACAGGAAGAAAATGGAGCTGAGGGGGATCGAACCCCTGACCTCATGAATGCCATTCATGCGCTCTCCCAGCTGAGCTACAGCCCCAAGGGACCGGAGTAGTGATTCGATCCGGTCCGGATGTCAAGCCATTGTGGCGAGGTCACGAATCGTCGCCGCCGCGGCGGGCGCTCGGCCGCTTTTTGCCCGCCGCCTTGGGCTTTTTCTTCTTGGCGCCGTTGGCGTCGCTGGCGGTCGCCGCGGGGGTCGCGACCGGCTGCGAGGCGCGCTTGGCCGAGGGACGCTTCTTGCGGGCGCTCGGCCGCTTCTTCTCCCCCGCGGCCGTCGTCGAGGCCTTCTCGGGGCTCGACTTCTTGGCGCTCGTCTTCTTCGACGACTTCTTCGCGCTCCTCTTCTTCGCGCCCGTCTTCTCCGACGACTTCCTCGCGCTCGTCTTCTTCGTCGACTTCTTCGCGCTCGTCTTCTTCGACGACTTCTTCGCGCTCGACTTCTTCGACGACTTCTTCGCGCTCGACTTCTCGGTCGTCGAGTCTTCGGTGGCCGGCTTCGTCGACGACTTGCGCGCCGAGGGACGCTTCTTGGGCTTCGGCTTCGTGGAGGCCTCGTCGGGCGCCGCGCTCCGCGCGGCCTCTCCCGAGCGAGCCGACGACGACGCGGGCTCCGGAGGGAGTTCCGCGTTCGCGGCGCGAGCGGGGTTCGAGTCGTCCGGCCGCCGCTCACGCTCGGCCGTCGATTCGGACTGAGGCGGCGACTTCTGGCTCGAAGCCTTCTGGGCCGTCGCCTCTCTGGACGCCGGCTCGGACGACGCAGGCTCGGACGACGCCAGCTCGGACGACGCAGGCTCGGACGCTGCCGGCTCGGACGACGCCTTCTCGGGCGGCGCCTCCGCGGGCCGCGTGGTCGCGGGCTGGGCCGCCGACTCGGCCTGCGCGCGGCCCGCGCCGTTGGACGGCGGAGCGGCGGCGGGGACGCTCGAGCTCCCGTCGTCCGGAGCGCGGTTGGCCGGCATCGCGTCCTCGAGCCCGATGCGCGCGCGGTCCATCGGGATCGCGGCGGCGGGAATGTCGGCCGGGGGCTCCGCCTCGTGCTCGGGTCGCGCGACCCGCGCCAGCAGCCCGAGGAGCGCGCCGAGGCGCTCCGCGTGCTTCTCGAGCGTCTTGGGCAGCGGCAAGAGCCCGCTCGTCAGCCACAGCTCGAGGGTCTCCGCGACGTCGGCTGCGACGTGCGCTCCCTCCCCCTCTCGCACGCGCTCCAGGAGCGCGCGAACCCGTCGTCGAAGCTCGTCCATCACGGCCGGTCCCACCCCTCACCCCATGTGCTCCGGAGTGGGCGTAGTTGGCAAGCGAGTAGCACCGCAGCGATGGGGTGTCAATCGCGTAGGTGCCCGCGAATACGCCGTTTTCTTGACCCTCGACCGGCCCCGAGCGATGTCTCGATCGCGCCGTGTACCTCCGCCCCCCTTCGACGCCGCTCCGCGCGACGCTCCTCGCCTGCGCGCTCCTGCTCGGTTGCGAGCCGGCGCTCGAGGCCGACCTGCTCGCGGTGCACGGGGTCGCGCCGCACCGGATCGAGCCGGGGCGCACGCTGACGATCGAGGGGGCCGGCTTCCCCGCGGGACGACCGGCGCGCGTGCGGCTCGAGGGCTCGCTCCACGTGCCTGGCGCCTCCCCCCGGTCGATCACCCTGGCCACGTCCGGACGCGCCGTGGCCGCCGATCGGATCGAGGCGCGCTTCGACCCTCGCGCCCTCGACGGCGTCACCGAGCGCGGCACGTTTCGCGGTCGGGTGACGGTGCTCTTCCGCGCCGCGGCGCGCGGCCACGAGGTCATCGGTCGCTCCGACGAGCAGGTGCTCGACGTGCACCCGGAGCACGGAGACGGAGTGGGTGAAGAGCTGGCGCGCGCTCGCCGCGCCGCGCAGCTCGTGGACGCTCTCGGCCTCGTGCTCGGCGAAGAGCCGCCCCGCGATCCGGGGCTCCCCGTGGAGGTCGTGATCGCCGGGTCGATCGCCGAGCGCGCCGGCCTCGTGTCGGGCGACCGCGTGGTGGAGCTGGAGGGCGTGCGCCTGCACCGGCTCTCCGACGCGATCCCTCCGCCGGGCGCATCTCGGGTCTCACTGCGCGTCGAGCGACGCGGCGAGCCGGCTCCGTTCCACGTCACGCTCCCGCTGACCCAGGGCGCCGACGGCCCGGGCCCAGAGACCGTGGTCGCCGCGCTGGCCGCGCTGGCGTGGGTGCTCGCGCTGCTGCTGTTGCTGGCGCCCTCCGCGTCGCTGCTGGACGGGCTCGCCCGGCGCGGACGCGTCTCGGTCCGCGCGCTCGGAGCGACCCGGATCCGCAAGGCGTGGCGTTCGCGAGAGATCGGGCGCTGGGTGATCGGCGCCGCGTGCCTCGCCGCGTGGCCGGTCCTGGCTCGGCGCGGGTGGCTGGGCATCCCGCTCGAGGCGCTGCTGCTCGCCGCGCTGGCGTTCCGGGTGAGCGCGGCCTGGCTCGCGACCGACCCGACCGAGGGCTTCTGGTCGCGCGCGCTCGCGGTGGGACACGCCCTGGCCACGGTGCTGGGGTTGTCGGTGGCGCTCGGCGCGGTCGCCGCCTTCGGGGGCACGACGGATGTCTCGAGCCTGGCGGCCCAGCAGAGCGTGTGGCCGTGGACCTGGACCACGCTCTCCACGCCGATCGGCCCGCTCGCGCTCGCTCTCGCCTTCGCCGCGCTCAGCTCGGCGCCGCCGGGTCTGGCGCGGGGGACGCACCGGGCGGCCCGCTGGGCGCGCGATCTGGATGACGTCGTGGTGCTGGGGGCCGCGGCCACGACGACCGCGATCCTGCTCGGCGGCTGGCACGTCGGGACGGAGGCGTCGGAGCTGGCGCACGCGGCGGGGGGCCTCTCGTTCTTCGCGCTCGCGGCCGTGAGCTGCCTCTGGCTGCGACGCGCCAGGCGCCTCGGCCGGACGCGGCGCGGCACGTTGCTCGGAGGCGTGGTCCTCACCGCGCTCGTCGCGGGCGCGACCGTGCTGCGCATCACGGGAGAGCCGCTCCCGGCGCTGGAGATCGCGCTCGCCCGCACCTTCGGCGTGGCCGCGGTCGCGGCGATCGTGCTCGCGCTGGTGCGGCTCGCCCTCGGTCGGGTCGGCGAGCGGCCCGAGCCGCTTCACCCGTTCCTCTAATTTGGCGCGCGGGACGCTGGACCCCCCTCTCGGCCGGCGTCCGCCACCCCCGCGCCCGCCACCCCCGCCGATCCGCCGCCGCAAGTGCCCGGAATCACGTGACCGGGTACCGGCACGCGCCTTGACGGTGGGTGGGCGTGTCCCGCCTCTCCTCGGCCCCGCTCCGGCTCGCGCTGATCTGTAGCGTGTGGCTCTCCGGCTGCACCCCGGCGCAGGGGAGCGCGTGGGTCCCGCGACTGACGGCCCGCGCGGCCGCGGTCACCCGGCGCGCCGACGACGGCGCCAGGACGGCGTGGGCGGTGAGAGCCGACCTGACATGGCGCCTCGACCCGCCTTCGGGTCCCTCACCGACGGATGCGCCGTCGTCCGCCTCCGAGCCTCCGGGCGCGCCGATCGCGTGCTCGGTCGCCCTCATCTGCGCGTGGGAGCGCCGCGCCCGGTGGCGCGCGCGCGTCCACGCTCGAACCCCAGGAGCCGTACCGTGAACCAACCCACTCTCTTGCTCTGCCTCGCCGCCTCTTGGCTCGTCCCCGTCACCGCTCTCGCCCAGGAGAGCCCGGCGCCGGCGATCACCCCCGAGCGCATCGAGGTCGCCCTCCATCGCTACCGGCGCGAGCCCGACGTCGAGCGCGTGATCGCCGCCGCGTGGCGCGCGCGGAGCGCCTCCCCCTCCCGGGTGCACGACGCGATGAATCGCGCCCGCGGGACGGGGTGGCTGCCCACCGCCCGCACGTCGATCCGGCGTGGTCAGACCGTGGATCTGCGCGGCCTGACGGGCGACACGCTCGGCACGCCGACGAACGTCTCCACGGACGACGCGCTGACCTTCGAGGCGACGCTGACCTTCCGCTTGGACCGCATCGTCTTCGCGAGCGAGGAGGTGCCCATGCTGCGTGAGCTCCGCTCGGTGGAGCTGGAGCGGAGCGACCTCGCGCGCGTGATCGTGCACCTCTACTTCGAGCGACGGCGCCTCCAGCTCGAGCGCGATCTCGCGGGCCTCGTCGACGTGCCACGCGCGCTGCGCATCCTCGAGATCGAGGCGCTGCTGGACGCCTTTACGGATGGGTCCTTCACACGCATGATGGGCGGCCGTTCCACGGACCAGGACAGCCCCCCATGAGCACCGATCTGCGCCAGCACCCCCGCTTTCGAGTCGAAGTCGCCGCCGAGCTCACCCTCGGCCACCACACCGTGGCCGCCGCGACGCAGAACATCAGCGAGGGGGGCGTCGGCCTCGCGCTCGAGCGCCCGCTCGAGGACGGCGCGGTCTTCGACCTGACGCTCTTCCTCACCCAGGACGGCATCGAGGATCCGGACGAGGAGCCGTTCGAGGCGAAGGCCACCGTGGCCTGGACGGCGCCCAGCGACGAGGGAAACCACCTCGCGGGCGTGCGCTTCGGGCAACTCTCCCCCGCGCAGCGACAGCAGCTCGACCGCTTCCTCCGGGCCCTCGCAGGCGGTTGAAGGTCCAGCAGCGCGCGGCGAAGATGCGCGTGATGGATCGGCGAGCGCGACGTCGCGTCCAGCGCGGCGGGCCGACGACGAAATGCTTCAGCATTTCGGAGGAGCGACTGGCGCGCTGGGCGCGGCGTCCCACCGGCGAGGCGCGCG